>DASPKB010000440.1:0-5969 GCA_035628315.1 Gemmatimonadales bacterium
GGGGCTCAGGCCATTGTAAACAAGGAAACCGCGGAGCAGCTCCGCTCGACGCTGACGGCGCTGGAGGGAACTCTTAAGGCCGCGCAACGAACCATGCAGATTTATGGCGACTCGACGCGCGGTCCCACCGCCGAGTTGACCCGTACCATGGCGTCGTTCCGGCAGCTGAGTAGTCGGCTCGACAGTACGTTGGCCAATCCGGCACTGAACCGGACGCTGACGCGCACCGACACGCTCACTGGCAACCTCGCAGCCATGACCGCACGGTTCGATTCGACGCTGGCGGCGATCAATCGTGGCCAGGGGACCCTCGGCAAGTTTGCCACTGACAGCGGCCTGTACTACGACATACGGGATCTCTCCAAGTCCATGAAGGAACTGCTGGACGAGCTGAAGAAGAATCCCGGAAAAGTGGGAGTGACTGTAAAGCTCTTCTGATACGGTCGCTGTATCTTCCCCGGCATGCTCAGCGTCACGTTCCTGGGAACCGGCGCCTCAATTCCAACTATCGACCGCAACGTTTCCGGCCTGGCCGTGCAGCGCGAGGGCGAGACTATCCTCTTCGACTGCGGCGAGGGAAGTCAGCGTCAGATGATGCGATACGGCGTGGGGTTCAGCTTTCGGGAAATTTTCTTTACCCACTACCACGCCGACCATCTGCTCGGTGTCACCGGCCTGTTGCGCACCATGGGGCTTCAGGACCGCACCGCACCGGTGCTGCTATATGGTCCCAGGGGAGCGCAGCGGGTCTTGGGCACTGCAGTGAATCTCGGTATCGAGCGCAACAAGTTTCCCGTCGATATCCTGGAAATCAAACCCGGGGACCGGTTGGCTCGTGACGAGTACGATATCGTGGTGTTCGCTACCGAGCACCGGGCCGACACCGTAGGCTACGCCCTGATGGAGCACCCACGTCTCGGCCGATTCAATCCCGAGCGGGCGAGGGAGTTGGGCATCCCGGAAGGACCGTTATGGGGGCAGCTGCATAGGGGCACTGCGGTTACCCTGCCGGGTGGCCGCACGGTGGGGCCCTCCGAGCTGGTCGGCAGCCCGCGCCCCGGAAGAAGCCTGGTGTATACCGGAGATACCCGGCCGCATCTTTCAGTTATTGAAGCATCGAGAAACGCGGACCTTCTGATCCACGAAGCCACCTTCGGAGGAGACGAGCTGGAGCGGGCCCGGGAAACCGGACATTCCACCGCTGCCGAAGCGGCTAGAGTTGCCCTGGAGGCGGGAGCCCGACGCCTGGTGCTTACCCACATCAGCTCCCGGTACAACCGGGATGCATCAGAGCTCCTCGCGGAGGCCCAGGCAGTGTTCCCTGAAACCAGCATTGCCCGGGATGGGATGACCATTGACGTCCCCTACGCAGAAATCCTTCACTGACCTGCCTTGGCCCTGCCTTTGCAGATCGTTACGATCAATCGACTGTCGATAGCGTTAATTCCCTGAAATCAAGCTCATGAACCAGCCTTCCTCCCTGCGACGGGCTTTGCGCTCTACCAGCAGTAGCGCATTTCTCACCGCCTTCCTCCTGGGCTGCGGCAATGCTTCCTCTGGTGCTGTCGCCCAGCAATCCGTGGAGCAGGACTGGGACGTCCAGCCCAGTCTCTGGTCCCCCCGGGCCATCCTGATCCCGAAGAGCACTCTGCCCGCAGCAAGGGACAGCCTCTCTGATTCGGTCAGGACTGTGACCCTGCAGTCAACCCTGCACGCCGACAGTACCCACACTACTGGCTCCAGCTCTCCGGCGTCTTCGAAGGCTCAACCCAAGCGGAACGCTTTCAATATCAGCCCCAGCGATTCAGCCCGGTGGCCGGTGAAGGCGCCACCGCCGCTGCCCGAGTCGATCATTCCAGAGCACCGGATCGTCGCGTTCTACGGCAATCCATTGTCCACCCGGATGGGTATCCTGGGCGAGCTGAAGCCGGAGCAGATGCTGGCGCGTTTGGAGGAGGTTGCCACCAGGTGGGCCGCTGCCGACAGCGGGCAGAAAGTACTTCCGGCCCTTCACCTGATTGCCACGGTAGCGCAGAGCTACCCTGGCCCTGCCCGGAAGTACCGCCTGCAAATGCCGGACAGCATCATAGAACGGGTGGCGAACTGGGCCGAGGAACGGGGCTGGATTCTATTTCTCGACATCCAGGTGGGGCTGAGCACGGTGGAGGAAGAAGTCAAAGTGCTCATCCCTTATCTGAAACGGCCGTACGTTCACCTGGCGCTCGATCCCGAGTTCGCCATGAAGGATGGCAAGCGGCCCGGCACCGACTGGATGGGGCGGATGGATGCCTCCGAGGTGAACCATGCGATCGGTGTCCTCGCAGACATCGTCGAAAAAGAGGGACTGCCTCCCAAGGTTTTGGTGGTGCACCGGTTCACTCGCAACATGTTGACCAACTCCCATCTGATCCGGCTCGACCCCCGGGTTCAAGTCGTCATCGACATGGATGGATGGGGACCGCCCGGCAGCAAGATGGGGGTGTATCGCTGGTATGTGGTCCGACAGCCGGTGCAGTACACCGGATTTAAGCTGTTCTACAAGAACGACAAGCCTCTGATGACCCCGGAACAGGTGCTGGAGTTGTATCCCAAGCCGATGTATATCCAGTATCAGTAAAGCGAGGAGGCGGGGAAGCGGGGAGGCTGGGGAACTCAGGAAATCGGATCTAGGGCTTGGAGGCGTAGATGCGTACGACAATCCTGGCGGCTTTCCTGATGTTCTTCTCATCTCCGACTTCCCCGCTTTCCCGCTTTCCCGCTTCTCCACCTACCGTCACCGACCTCTCCTGGCTCGAGGGAACCTGGCGGGGCCGTATTGGAGGCCGGGATTTTGAAGCCCATTATACCGGGGTGGATGGCGAGCAGGTCCTCAGCGCCAGCAAGTACACTGAAAATGGCAAGCCCGCAGGCTTCGAGTTTGAGCGGTTCGAGCAACGCGGGGATACTCTGCTGCTGACCCCATTCCCCGAGGGGGAGTCCTCGGTTTCTTTTACGCTTGCCGAGTACGATGCGAGAGCCAGGCGCGCCGTGTTCGAGAACCTGAGCCACGACTTCCCAACCCGGATCAGCTATCAGAGGGTAGCCCGGGATCGGCTGACGATCCTGGTCTCGGGACCAGGTGAGGACGGCCAGGAACAGGTGCTCACCTATGCGCTGAACCGGAGCAGATAACCCTAGTGACCTCGACGTTTCCTACCGAACATCAGCCTTCACGGCGAAAGACCTCGGCGCCTGACGCTGCGGCCGCGGAGCGCCAGCTGGCGCGCTGGATCGCGGAGGGGGACGAGGCCGCCCTGGCTGAGCTGTTCGATCTGGTTGGGCCAACGCTGCATGCGGTCGCCCTCGGAATCTCCGAGGATACTCGGCATGCCGATGCTGCGGTGGAAGAAACCTTCGCGGAGCTGTGGGAGAAGCGTGCCGGGTTGGGACGACTGCCGGTCTTGTCGCCCTGGCTGTTGGAACGGTGTCGCGCGTGGGCCATAGCGTTACGCGAAGGCACCCCGGTGCCGCGGTCCAAAGGTCTGCACGATAGGGCCGGAGACGTGCCGCTGACTCGCCGGCTCCTGCGCTGCCCATCGGAGATCCGTTTGGCGAGGATCAGCGCCGCTCTCGACGGGCTTGATGAAGCTGAACGCGAGGTCCTCATGGTGGCGTCCCGGGCGGGACTTTCGGTCGCAGAACTAGGAACTCGAATCGGTAGGAGCCCCGACGAGGTGCACCGCCTGCTTCGTCGGGGTCTCGACCGCGTCCGTGAAACCCTCGAGCGTACCTTGCGAAGAGAAACAGTATGACTCACCGGGATGGGTTGACCGAGCGGCTGGCGGCTTTCGCGATGGGGCTTCCAGATGCCGATGCTGACGGTACCCTGGCCAGTCATCTGGCAGCAGGGTGCCCCGACTGTGCCGCCGATCTACGAGCGCTGCGCGAAACCTCCGCGCTCCTGGCGCTGGGCACGCCGCCGGTGGACTCCTCAGGTCTCCGTGAGCGCGTAGTCGACCGGATCACTGGCGAGAGCTATGCGTTCGTGTTGTCGAGTACCGGTGAGTGGCGTGAGGACGCCGGTATCAGCATCAAGGAGTTGTACACCGCCCCCACTGGGGGACGCACCTCACTGGTGTCTCTTCGTACCGGCTCCTGGCTGGCCGACGCCTACCGCCCCGGGGATTTGGGCTACGTGCTGCTCCGCGGTGAGCTCGATGGCGAAGGTCTCCGGCTCGGAACCGGAGACTTCGTTCCCGCCGCTGGCAAGGTCCCCGGCCGGCAAATGGCTGTGGTTATGGACACGGTCCTGTTGGCGGTGGCAGGCTCCGAGCGGGCGGTGCCATTGGATTCACCTCGCGCGGTCCGCTCGGGGAAGGCGGCCTGGAACCCTGCAGAGCCGGGCGCTCTCGCCTTACCCCTGGCCGGAAGCGCGGAGGAGGGAGTCGAGCTCTCGCTGGTGCGAATGGATCCGGGCGCCACGTTGTCGCGCCACCGGCACGACTGGGTGGAAGAGCTCTGCCTGATCTCGGGCGATCTCCGCTGCCAGGGCGTCGAGCTGGGGCCGGAGGACTATCACCGCGCCGGCCCCGGAACCACTCACGATGTAGCCCCCTCGGTAGGTGGCTGCACCATGGTTTACATCACCCGCAGGAGAACATCCTGAACTAGCGGCTGGTTGCCAGTTTCACGTCCGCCGTCTTCCACGCTTTCTCAAACCGCGCCTCCACCTTGGCCGCCGCTTTGATCTTGTTCTGAGCCCGTAAGCTTTGAGCCAGTCCGTGCAGTGACCATCCGTTCTCCGGCCGCCTGAGCAGGTCAGCCCGAAAAACCTTTTCGGCCCGCACTGGCCGCCCGGCAGCCAGCAATATGGCGCCCAACCGCTGGCGCAGCGGCATGTACCACGCGGGCGGTTCGTCATAGACCAGGGCGTCTTCCCCCTCGATCGCCTCTTCCAAATGGGTGACGGCCTCATCGGTTCGACCGGCCTGTGCGGCCATCTCTCCCGCGAGATGCGCCCTGGCGATGCCGAGCAGCGCCTTCGCCGAGTTGAGATTGATAGCCTGCTCGGGCGATGTGGCTTGCTCGATGGCGATCAGGCGGTCGCGTTCGGCGGTGGCGGAGTCAGGCTGGTTTTTGGCGGTGTAGGCCAGAGCCCGGGCGTAGTGCCAGATCCCGGTTGTGTACCGTAGCTCAACGGGTGGCGGAGCTTGCCGCAGGACCTCGTCCCAGCGGGAGAACCGCACGAGCGTGTACAGCAGGGTGGGAGAGAAATACTCGAAAGGCGGCACCTGCTTCACCACCGTCACCGGCACCTTCTCGCCAATGTCCCGCGCGGCCTTGAGTGCCGCTTCACTCCGGCCCAGCATATTGAGGGCATACCACATCACGTGGAAGTTGTGTGGGTAGTACCCCATCACGTATACGCCGGAAGGCCGACGGTCCTTGATGAACTGCTCGTCGGCGTGCACTGCATGGGCATTGTGCTCGGCGGCGAGGTCCCATTGTCCAAGCTTGATGTACAGGTGGGTGGGCATGTGAACCAGATGTCCTGCGCCCGGCATCAGCTGGCCCAACCGCTTGGCGCAAGGCACTGCTCGGCTCGCCTGCGGCGAGGCCTCGATCGCATGAATGTAGAAGTGACAGGCCCCCGGGTGATCCGGGTTCCGGGTCACCACTCTCTCCAGGGTTTTCACGGTTTCCAGTGTCGAGGGCGCCTTGGGCTCACCCCCATTGGTCCAGTAGTTCCAGGGCCTGAGATCCATTAGCGCTTCGGCGTAGAGGGCGGCGGCATCGTCGTCATCGGGATACAGACGGGCCACCCGCCCCATAGCCCGAGCCCACGCCGTATCCAACGAGGCCCGGCTGGCCCCGGGATCCGCGGAATAGCGCTTGGTCAGTGCATCGATGAAGGCCCGCTCCTTTGGAGTGACGTTTACCGAGTAGCGCACGGCGTTATGTGCGGCCTCCCACGCAGGTTGCACCAGCGA
>DASPKB010000441.1:0-2041 GCA_035628315.1 Gemmatimonadales bacterium
GTCTACTGGACCGAAGATACTCTCGTCGTCACTTCGACCTACTATATGCCGGAGCTGCCGGCCTGGGTCACTCGGTTCAACGCGTCGGGGCCAATCAGCCGATATCTTGGGGCCACGTGGGGCCGAATCCTCCCACCGGACGCCTACGCCGCGGCCGGCCGCGACGATGTCGATGCTGAGGAAAACCCCTCTGGATTAGGACGGACGTTCCCTCACATCCTCAGCACGACTTTGGGGAACTTCGTGGCGAACTTCGAGACGTCTCCTTTCGAGAATGAGGTCCTGGTGGATCTGGCCAGTGAGGCGATCCTTAACGAACAACTCGGCCGCGACAGCATTCCCGACCTGCTCGCGCTCGGCTTCTCCGCGAATGATCTGGTCGGCCACAGCTATGGGCCCGACAGCCATGAAGTCATGGACATGACGGTTCGAACCGATCGACTGCTGGAACGCTTTTTCGCCTTTCTGGACCGGCAGATCGGCTTGGATAGCGTCCTGATTGTACTCACTGCCGATCACGGGGTCGCGCCACTTCCCGAGCTGCTTCAGCAGCGGAATGGGGCCACGCGGGCTGCCCGATTCGACCTATCGGCGATTACAGCGGCCGCAGAGCGGGCGTTGCGAGCGCGTTTCGGGGCTCCGCGGCGGCCGGGGTTCCTGGCGCGCCCGAACTGGATCATGTACCAGAGTTGGCCGTCTCTGTACCTGAACCGAGCGGCACTGGAAGACCGCCAGATCCGGGTAGAGGACGCCGAGCGCATAGCCAAGGACGCCGTGGAGAACGTGCCCGGCGTGGAACGGGCGATCACCGCGACCGAGCTGCGGCGCCAGCGGAGGCAGGGGATCCACTCGCGTGCCGAGCTCAGTTTCCATCCGGAAAGAAGTGGCAACATCTACTTCGAGTTGGCCCCCTACTTGGTACCGGGGGAAGGGGCTGCAGGCACGACCCACGGATCGCCCTGGGCTTACGATACTCACGTGGCCATGCTCTGGCACGGTCCGGGCATCGCTGCGGGAACCCACAACGGTGCGGTGGGCATAGCTGACATCGCCCCTACTATGGCTGCGCTACTGGGGGTTCCGTACCCTGAACGATCGGCTGGACGGGTCTTGCAGGAAATGCTGCGCTAGCTGGCGGACTCCACAATCAGGGCAATGCCCTGGCCCACGCCGATGCACATCGTTGCCAGTCCGTACCGGCCACCGGTGCGCTGCAGCGCATGGACCAGGGTCGTCAATATCCTCGCGCCACTTGCGCCCAGCGGGTGGCCCAGCGCGATGGCTCCGCCGTAGATGTTTACGCGCGCCGGATCGAGCCTCAGCTCGCGGATGCACGCGATCGCCTGCACGGCGAAGGCCTCGTTCAACTCGATAAGATCGATTTGCTCGATCGTAAGTCCCGCCCTGGCCAGCGCCTTCCGAGTAGCAGGCACCGGGCCCAATCCCATACAGCTCGGATCAACCCCAGCTACCGCGCTGGCCACCACGCGAGCCATCGGCCGAAGGCCGAACCGGTTCATAGCTCCTGCGCTCACCACCGAGAGTGCGGCAGCACCGTCGTTAATGCCGCTCGAAGTGCCGGCGGTTACGGTGCCATTCGGCAAGAATGCCGGCTCGAGACGTTTCAGCGAAGCCAGCGTGAGACCACTCCGGGGAGCTTCGTCCCGGCAGACTGATATCGTTCCCGCTGGTCCGGGAAGCTCCACCGGCACCAACTCGGCATCGAACTCCCCGCCGGCAGCCGCTGCCTCGGCTCGACGCTGGCTTTCCAGCGCGAAAGCATCCTGCTCCTCGCGGGTAATTCCATATAGCTGACCCACCCGCTCGGCAGTTTCTCCCAGCGAGATGGTCCACTGCTCGGGCATCCGGGGGTTCACGAAGCGCCATCCCACGGTGCTGTCGGCGATGGGTGGTGGGGAGCGATCCCATGGGCGGCTTGTCTTGAGCATGACGTGAGGGGCGCGGGTCATGCTCTCGACCCCTCCAGCGATGAAGACGTCACCCTCATCGGCCGCAATCGCGTGAGTAGCCGACACTACGG
>DASPKB010000442.1:0-5959 GCA_035628315.1 Gemmatimonadales bacterium
ACAGAGTCTGCACTCGAGGTCACGGAAGCTTGGCTGACCGCAGCGAACACAAACCGGGTGCGGCACGGGTCTCCAGCGAACCCGGCACAAGCTGCAGATCAGTGCGTCGCTCTCGCGCTCGGGAACCGGCTCATCGCACAAGAGGCAGGCCGGGGGCAGCAACCATCGCTCTACACCGGAGAGAGTTTCCTTATCGAAGGGCCACATCGACAGCTGCCCGCATGATCTCGACCGGTGCACGCTTCTTCGGGAACCACCGCTCGAAGGCCGCGGCGCCCTGCGCTACCAGCATCGCCCGGCCATCGGCACACCGCCGAACGGCCTGTCGTATGGATCGTATCCAGGTGGTTCCGCCTGGCGCATACACCATGTCGAAGGCGGTGGTGGCCCGCGGAAAATCAGTCGGGTCGATGGGGAGCGAATCGTGCGGCTTCAGCCCCAAAGGGGTCGCGTTGACCAGCACGCCGCAGGTAGCCGGGTTGGTAAGGGGCACGCCACGAGATGTCACCCAGTCCTCAAAAGAACGCTGCCGCCCTGGGTCACGCGAGCGGACCGCCACGGCGACACCATGGTGAGCCGCGGCTACCACTGCGGCTCGCGCACCCCCTCCGGTTCCCGCGAGAAACCATGGCTCCTTCCCTATCTCGAGCTGATGCAAGGCTTCGAGGATTCCGGCTACATCGGTGTTGTCCCCAATCACCACACCATCCTCGATCCAGAAGGTGTTGCACGCCTCCACGATCTCCGCTGCTTCCCGGCATACATCGACGGAGCGCGCCGCGAGCTCTTTGTGGGGAACGGTGACGTTTCCTCCGCCACCGGCGCGGGTGACCCCTCGGAGCAGGTGAGGCAGGTCGTCAGCGCAGCAATGAAGGGGTACGTACACCGCCTGCAAACCAAGGGCGCGAAAGGCGGCGTTCTGCATGGTGGGAGACAAGGAGTGGGAGACCGGATCTCCCAGGATTGCAAATACGCGGGTGTTGCCGGTGATCACCGCACTTTGCCGGCTACCCGGCTCACCACCCCACCAATCAACTCCTGGAGCTCGTCGAAAGTCTGGCGATAGCTTGCCAGATCAGAGCCGAAAGGATCGCTGACTTCGCATCGCGACTCGTCGCGCCCCACGTACTCGCCGAGGACATGCACCTTGTCCTCCCCTCCGAGCTCGGCTACTCGGGCGCGGTGATGTGCCGACATCGTGAGGATCAGGTCGGCGGATTTGACCAGCTCGCGGGTTAGCAGCTGGGCGCTGTGCCCACTCAGATCGAGGCCGTGCTCCAGCCCAACCAGATATGCCCCCTCTGATACCGGAGCACCATCCCACGCCCCCGTACCCGCGGACGACACCGTGACCTGGTCGGCGCCTCGGCTCGCAAGGGCCTCTCGCAGCAAGGCCTCAGCCATTGGACTGCGGCAGGTGTTACCAGTGCAGACAAAGAGCACGTGCATGGTTCAGAAGATAAGCGGATAGGCAGGTACCCGCCTCACGGCGCCAGCCTCCCGGCGGCGCGTCGCAGCTCGGCTCTAGGGATTGCGCCCTCACGCACCAGTCGGGGCATCACGTCCGTACAATCCACCAGCGTGGAGGGAGGGACGTTACCTAGTACGCCGCCATCCAGGACCAGCAGCTCCCCACTACGAACTTCAGGACCGAAGACCTCCGCCAGCCGCTCGGCGCCGGGCGCGGGTGGGCCGCCCGGCCGGTTTGCCGAGGTGGAAGTGAGCGGCACGCCGAGCGCTGCTACCAGGCGGGCGATCCCCGCGTGTGAGGTATGCCGCACCGCGATTCCGCCTTCCCTTCCCCTCAGTGCCTCAGGCAGCCGGCCCTCGCCGCCGCGAAGCACGAGGGTCAATGGTCCGGGCCAGAATGCGTCCGACAAAGCTGTTGCGGAGGGGGAGAACACCAGCCCCCACTCTTCCGCCATCCGACGACCAGTTATCAGGAGAAGAAACGGCTTTCCCTCCGGCCTGCCCTTGAGCCGGGCCAGAGCTGCCAGGGCTGGAACTGTAGGCGCCGACCCCAAGCCGTACACAGTTTCGGTAGGATAGGCTAGCAGCTTCCCCGCCCGCAGATGTCTTTCGACCCGCGGGATGGCTTCGGAGATCTCCTGTTCGGTTTGATACGGGAGCATCATCGGTCGGCTCCGGCCAGCAACTCTGCCAGCGCGAGATCGTCCGGGGTGGTGATCTTCATGTTGCGGCTGGAATCCAGCACCAGACGCACGGGTATTCCCAGGGCTTCGACCAGAGCGGCGTCATCGGTGGCGTTTGCCACCGCCGCAGCATGAGCCCTTTCCAGTACCGGGCGAGGAAAGCCTTGCGGCGTCTGCGCGCGCCACAGTCCGCTACGGTCCAGGGTGCGCTCGACCCGGCTGGCGTCCTCCGCCGAGACCTGCTTCAAGGTGTCGCTCAAAGGCACTGCGGCTACCGCACCCTCGCCCCTCCGGGCATGCCCAATCACCGCGTCTATGACCCGGCGCTCGACGAAAGGTCGGGCTCCGTCGTGGACCAGCACAATGCCGCACTCCGGATGCAAGGCCGCGAGCCCCGCCCGTACCGAGTGCTGGCGGCGCTGGCCACCGGCTGCGATGGTCAGGATCGATCCAATGCCGACCGGCTCCGACTTAAGGTCAGCGAGTTTTCTCAGGAAGTCGGGAGGATCATGTGCATCGGAGGAAGGCAACACCAGCACAACCTGCTCGACCTCGGGATGTGAGGTAAACGGCCGCAGAGCCCGCAGTACCATCGGGACGCCCCGAATGAGGTGGTATTGCTTGGGCGTGTCGGTTCCGAATCGCTGGCCCTGCCCGGCGGCAACGACTATGACGCCGACGTCACGCGGCAAGTGCCCGCACCAACTGGTCGACGTGGTCCAACCCGACCAGCGATGCGCCGGGTACCTGCACCGTGCTCCGGGAAGAGCCGAACACCCGGGGAAAGCCCAACCGCACCGCCTCGATAATCCGGCGCTCTGCCGCAGGGCTGGGCCGTATCTCGCCACCGAGCCCGATCTCACCCAGGAAGACGACGTCGGAAGGCGCGGGACGATTAAACAGGCTGGAGAGCAGAGCGGCTGCGACAGCCAGGTCGGCTCCCGGCTCGCCCACTCGTACACCGGCAGTGGCCTGCACGAAAACATCGAGATCGGAGAACGACGTGTTGGCCCGGCGCTCCAGTACTGCGAGCAGTACCGCCAGGCGGCGGGGATCGAGACCTGTGGCAACCCGCTGCGGCGTACCGTAGTTGGACTTGGCAGCCAGAGCCTGGACCTCCACCAGTACCGGGCGGGTTCCTTCCATCACGGCGGTTACCGCGCTGCCACTGGTTCCCTGAGCTCGCGCCGCCAGAAACACCGCCGACGGATTGGGTACTGCCACCAGACCGGTTTCGGTCATGGAGAACACTCCGAGCTCATCCACCGAGCCGAAGCGATTTTTCGTGGTGCGAAGCAGCCGGTAATCGAGCGTGGCTTCGCCCTCGAAGTAGAGCACGGTGTCTACGATGTGCTCCAGCGTCCTCGGTCCCGCGATTCCACCACCCTTGGTGACGTGGCCCACCACCACGACAGAAACCCCGTTCTCCTTGGCAAAGCGCATCAACTGCCCGGAGCACTCGCGAACCTGTCCCACATTGCCCGGCGCGCTTTCCAGCAGGTCGGTGTACACGGTCTGGATGGAGTCGATCACGACCAGATCGGCATGAACTCTGGCAACTGCATCAAGAATGGCTTCGAGGCGGGTTTCTCCGAGCACGTGCACCGGGCCGGCATCTTCGGTCAACCGGTTGGCGCGGAGCCGAATCTGATCGGGGGATTCCTCACCGCTGGCGTAGAGCACGGTGCGTCCCGCTGCCTCCAGCCGCGCGGCTGCCTGAAGGAGGAGAGTGGATTTCCCTATGCCCGGCTCACCGCCAATAAGGATCATGGAGCCGGGAACGATCCCCCCGCCGAGAACGAAGTCGAATTCCGGAATCCCGGTTTTCCAACGGGTGAGTGATTCGGCAGGAACATCGGACAGACGTACGGGAGCGGAAACCCCGCTGGCCGAGTGACTAGTGCTTCTCCCGCCCTTTCCGCCCTTTCCGGCTCGCACCGCGGCCGGCTCCTCAGCCACTGAATTCCAGGTGCCACATGCCTCACAGCGACCGACCCACTTCGGATGTTCGTGGCCGCACTCGGTGCAGCGGTAAATGGATTTGAGCTTAGCCATGTCGGGCGCCCGGGCTGGCGGTCCGCCTACTCACCCGGCCCCTCCCGCTCGGTGCGATTGTCGAAGCGGGTGAACTGCTTGTGAAAGTAGAGGTTCACGGTGCCGGTTGGCCCGTTCCGGTGCTTACCCACGATCACCTCGGCGATACCCTCGAGGCTGTTGCCCTCACTGTCTTCCTTCTGGTACATCTCCGGACGATGAATGAACAGCACCACGTCTGCGTCCTGCTCGATGGCTCCAGAATCCCGCAAGTCGGAGAGGATGGGCCGCCGCTCGCCGCCTCGCTGCTCCGACGCGCGGGACAGCTGCGACAGAGCGATGACCGGAATGTCCAACTCGCGGGCCAGGCCCTTGAGCGAACGGGATATATCCGAGATTTCCTGGACCCGGTTCTCCGAGTACTCCGGGCTCCGCATGAGCTGGAGGTAATCGACCACGATGAGGCGGACGTCGTTCTCGACCTTGAGCCGGCGGGCTTTGGACCGCATCTCCAGCAATGTGAGTGCCGGGGAGTCGTCGATCCAGACCGGACAGCTCTGCAAAATCCCGGCTGCGCGGGCAAGCCGGGTGAAGTCCGGGTCGCGTAACGTTCCCCGCCGGACTGCCTGACTATCCACCCGGGCTTCGGCGCAGAGCATGCGCTGCACCAGAGCTTCCTTCGACATCTCCAGCGAGAATACCGCGACTCCGAACCCATCCACCGCAGCCTGGGTAGCGATGTTGAGGCAGAACGCGGTCTTCCCCATGGAAGGCCGAGCCGCCACGATGACCAGCTCGCTGGCTTGAAAGCCCGAGGTCATCTCGTCCAAATCTGCAAACCCGCTGGGCACTCCGGTAACCGCTTTGCCACTTCGCTGGAGCGTTTCGATGCGCTCCATCGTTGGCCACAGCATCTCCTTGATGCGGGTGAAACCTTCGTCGCCACGCTGCTGGGAGATCTGGAAGATCTTGGCTTCCGCGCTGTCGAGCAGATCGTTGGCGGTGGCGTGCCCGTCGTATGCTTCGGTGATGATGGACGTCGATGTCTCGATCAGCCGCCGGAGTATGGCCTTGTCTCTGACGATCTTCGAGTGAAACTCGATGTTCGCTGCGGTAGGCACGGCGTCCACCAGCTCGGCGATATACTCGAGACCACCCGCCGCCTCGAGCTCACCGCGTCGCAGGAGCTCGTCGCGGAGGGTAATGTGGTCGATGACGGTGCGCTGCTCTGTGAGAGCCAGCATCGCCCGGAATAGGCGGCGGTGCGCCTCCCGGTAGAACATCCAGTCTTCGACCAGCTCGGCTGCGCGAAGGGCGGCATCCTGGTCCAGCAGCATCGCCCCCAACACCGCCTGCTCGGCTTCCTGGCTCCACGGGGCCGAGCGGCCCGAGAAGATCTCAGTTGTCGAGTAGTTGTCGTGCGATACGGACGTCATCCCAGGTCGGCTTCTTCCAGTGTGGGTTGCGGAGCAGCGCCGCGGGATGATACGTCACGATAAGCGGAATACCGTTGTACGTGTGCACCTTGCCGCGTAACTCTCCCAAACTTTTTCTCACCCCCAGTATGGCCTCGCCCGCTGTGCCGCCGAGGGCCAGGATCACTTTGGGTTTGACGATCTCGATCTGGCGGTGAAGATATGGAATACAGGCCGCGATCTCATCGGGCAAGGGCTTTCGATTTTGCGGAGGTCGGCACTTGACAATGTTGGTGATGTAGACTGAATCGCGAGGGACCTCGATGGCCTCGAGAATCCCGTTCAGCAGGTTTCCCG
>DASPKB010000443.1:0-4863 GCA_035628315.1 Gemmatimonadales bacterium
CGCTTTGGCATGGTCGGTGCGTACGCGATCCGAACGGGTGAGGGGGGACTGCCCTAGTTTCGGCTTCCTTCCGGGAAATCTGAAGCTGTCTCGAAGTGTCTGGCGGTAAAAGGCTTGACTCGCACTTGAGGCGGGGAGCCCATTTTAGGATATACTCTCATTAAGGTCCCCGTCCAATCAGGAGAGTCCCGTGGCGCGACTGCTCGCGGTATCTGTTGCCTCGTTTCTGATCGTTGCCGCCTGTAATGAAGACAGCACCTCGCCCTCGTCTCCCGAGGGTGGGTTATCAGCGTCGGCAGCCACGAGCACGACCCTCCAATTTCGCCAGATCACTGCCTGGGCGTTTCCCGGCACGGGCGGACACACCTGCGGAGTTACTACGGAAGACCTGGCTTACTGCTGGGGCGCCAATGACTGGGGCGAGCTGGGAAATGGAGCCGAGTCTGCCACTTCCTGCGGCAACCCCTGCGAGACCCGGCCGGTCCCTGTCGCCGGCGGTCTCCGGTTCAAGCATCTGAGCGCGGGCGGCAGGTTCACCTGCGGGATTACCACCACTAATCAGGCCTACTGCTGGGGACGGAACTCCGAGGGGCAGCTCGGCGATGGGACCGGGAACATAAGCCATAAGCCGGTCCGGGTCGCCGGAGGTCGCCAGTTCAAACAGATTCGCGCAGGCGAGGCCCACACCTGCGCGATCACCCCTGCTAACGAGGCATACTGCTGGGGCTGGAACGGTGATGGACAACTGGGCGACGGCACCCGAAACCAGCGGTTTACGCCGGTGAAGGTGGCCGGTGGGCTCAGCTGGTTCCAGCTCAGCGGCGGCTACGCCCACACCTGCGGCACCACCACGACGAATCGGGCCTACTGCTGGGGATCCAACCTGGATGGCATGGTGGGTGACGGCACGACCATCCGCCGCCTGAAGCCGACCGCCGTCACCGGGGGCTTCGCGTTTCAGCGAGTCGACGCCGGCCGTAACCACACTTGCGGCGTCACCACCACGGGGCGGGCTTACTGCTGGGGTGGCAATGGGTCAGGGCAACTGGGCAACGGAAACAGGTATGAATTCCATAAGCCCACTCTGGTTTCGGGTCAGCACAGCTTCGACCACCTGAGCGCGGGCGACTTCCATACCTGCGGAATGACTATTCATGGTGGCGGTCTATGCTGGGGCAATAACGCCGCGGGCCAGCTCGGCACCGGGAACATCGGGTCTACCCGGCTAACGCCGACCAGGGTCGCCGGCAATCTGGTGCTGACCCAGATCGTGGCCACCTTTGGATACAGCTGCGCCGTCACCGGCGGCCGCACTGCGTACTGCTGGGGAGACAACGGGTCCGGCCAGATCGGCGACGGGACGAGCGGCAACCTCCGGCCCTCGCCAACCCGGGTGGTATCCCCCGGCTAACCCGGCGGGCCTGACGCTCACTGCTTCGCAGTAGGCGGTACGAGGCCGTTGAGCCGGAGATAGACGGCGATCTGGCTGTAATGGCCGGCCCACTCCTCGGCCGCCGCCACCATGACCTGAGCCCGGGACGTCTCCTGGTCGCCGAAGTAGGGGATCTTCTCTTCCAGCTTCGCGTCGTTCACCCGGGCCAGCGCCGACTTGCAGAACCGAAAGGTCTCCCGTAGCCGGGAGACGAGCTGCTCCTTCTCCGCCCGGGCACCGACCGCCGATCTCCTGGGTGCCGTCACCCCGCCAATGCTCGAGCAGAGCGCATCGTTGCCCGCACTCATGTGCCCGATCACGTCGCCGAAGCTCATCTGAGCCGGCGTCGGTTTGTATCCGTACTTGTCGGCGGGCATGTCCTCCGCCGCCCTGATGAAGTTGCTCGCCGCGCGATCGGCGGCGGAACGCACTGCGTCGGAAACTGGAGTGGCCCGATCTTGCGTTGTGATGAAGCCTGCGGCGAGCGACGATGTCGCCAGCGCACCAATGATCAGAGATGTGGTTTGCATGTGAGGAATCCGGATAACGGTGAACTCGGCTTTTCACCCGAGTGGATTTTCATGTAGAATATGAGCAGGCTCTCGAACACCTGCACCGAGCCAGCACCGCATTTCCTGCCAAGGAGACCAGGATGATTGTCCGGATGCTGTCCATCGCGGGCTGGCTATCAATGCTGCTGGTGGCCGCAACGCCCGCGATCGCTCAGCAACAGAACTTCGATACCGTGCAGATCCGCCCTGTCCGTCTGGCCGACCGGATCTACATGCTGGCTGGGGCGCGTGGAAACATCGGAGTATCCGTCGGAGACAGCGCAGTCATTCTGGTGGACGATCAGTACGCCCCTCTTACTCCGAAGGTTCTCGCAGCGGTCAGAGCCCTGACCCGGCTGCCCATCCGCTTCGTTCTGAACACGCATTGGCACGGAGACCACACTGGAGGCAACGAGAACATGCGCGGGGCGGGCGCGTTCGTAGTGAGCCATGAAAACGTGCGGAAGCGCATGAGTACCGAGCAGTTCATCAAGCTGTTCGGGCGCCGGGTGCCGCCCTCCTCACCGGGAGCGCTTCCTGTGGTGACCTTTTCAGATGCAGTGAACTTTCATCTCGATGCCGAGGAGATCCGCGCCTTCCACGTGCGGACCGCGCACACCGACGGAGATGCCATCGTGCACTTCCGGACGGCCAACGTGGTTCACATGGGGGACACCTTCTTCAACGGCATGTACCCGTTCATCGACCTGGATACCGGAGGCTCGGTGGATGGCATGATCGCGGCGGCAGACCGGGTGCTCGGGATGATTGATCGTGACACCCGGGTCATTCCGGGTCATGGGCCGGCGGGTGACCGGTCAGCGCTCCGCGCCTACCGCGACATGCTCGCCGGCGCGCGGGAACGGGTGATGCGACATGTCGCCGCGGGGGCGAGCCTCCAGCGGGTGCTCGCCGCCAAACCCACGGCCGAGTACGACTCGATCTGGGGCAAAGGGTTCTTCAAGCCCGATCAGTTCGTGGAAGTTCTCTATACCGACCTCTCCCGTCGGAAGGACGCCAATCCATAGCCCGCATAACGGTCTCTAGCGTTCACTGGAGCGAGCCATTGTCGATGACGAAGCGGTACTTCACGTCGCTCCTTTGCATCCGGTCGTAGGCTTCGTCGATCTTCTGGATCGGAATCATCTCGATGTCGGCGACGATCCCTCGCTCGGCGCAAAAGTCGAGCATCTCCTGGGTCTCCGCGATGCCTCCAATGAGGGAGCCGGCGATCGAGCGCCGCTTGAAGATCAGCGGCGCGACGTTGGGCGAAGGATGAGGATGCTCGGGCACGCCGACCAGCGCCATGGTTCCGTCCCGTTTGAGCAGAGCGGTGAAGACGTCGAGATTGTGGCTCGCGGCCACCGTGTTGAGGATAAAGTCGAAGCTGCCGGCGTGGGCGTCCATCTCTTCGAGGTTACGGGAGACGATCACCTCGTCGGCACCGAGTGCTCTGGCGTCCTTCCGCTTGCTCTCTGAGGTGGTGAAGGCCACGGTGTGCGCGCCCATCGCGTGCGCGAGCTTGATGCCCATGTGGCCCAGCCCGCCGATGCCGACGACACCAACCTTCTTGCCGGGACCAACCTTCCAGTGGCGCAGCGGTGAGTAGGTGGTGATCCCCGCGCAGAGGAGCGGTGCAACGGCGGCGAGCTGTTCCGGCGGATGGGTGATCTTGAGGACGAACTTCTCGTCAACCACGATGCGCTGAGAGTAGCCGCCGAGCGTATGGCCGGGTGGCTCGTCGATCGGTCCGTTGTACGTCGCGGTGAAACCGTTCTCGCAGTACTGTTCCAGCCCCTCCTCGCACGACTCACAATCCTGGCAGCTGTCCACCATGCAGCCGACGCCTACCGGGTCCCCCACCCCGAACCGGGTCACCTCCCGACCCACGGCTGAGACGCGACCTACGATCTCATGGCCGGGAACGCAGGGATACAGGGTCCCTTGCCACTCGGAGCGGACCTGGTGCAGGTCGGAGTGGCACACGCCGCAATAGACAATGTCTATCTGGACGTCATGTGCGCCGGGAGGCCGGCGCGTGATTTCGATGGGCTCGAGCGGCTTGTCCGCCGCGTATGCCCCATAGGCTTTAACGGTGCCGGTCTCGCTGCCCGGCTCGGTGAGTACCGCAGCTTTTCCTGTGCTTGTATCAGTCATGATCCTCGGTTCTCCTGCAATATCTCGCGCCTTTCGCGAGTCGTGGTTCCGGAAACGAACCATGCTGCTGCCTGGTACGCTGCTCGTCGGTGACAATGGTCACCCGGGTGGAACGTCTCGGCAGTATCCATCGACCAGGAACCCTGATTGGCACGTTGAATGCGTGTGTATGCCGCCGATTCCCTGATTATTGAAGCGCCTGGAGACCTGTCATGGACGAGAAGACCCGGCGGAAAATTGAGATGGGCAAGCGCGCCCTGAAGTTCTGTCGAGCGCACCCGGACTCGAATCCGGAGTACAATGCGGCGGTCGCCCGTCTGGAAGCGCTGTTGGCGCGGGCAAGAGAGCTGGAACTGAAGGAGGAGAAGGAGCGGAGCCGGCGCCGCACGCCAGGGACCCCTGGCAGGGAGGTCAAGGTGATCCCGTTTCGGCGCCGTCCTACAAGTGATCTGCCTGATCCTGCGGCTTAGGCGGCGCGGCTTGTCCCGAATCGGAGAATTGGAGTAGAACCAAGATAGGACAGTTTCGCTCCCGCCGACCTCACCGTTTTCTAGTCTAACTCTACCTCCACGTGAGCCGCAGACTCGTCGGTCGCCCCGTCATCATCGGTGACGACGAGGGTGACTTCGTAGGTTCCCGGTCCCGTATACACATGAAGCGGCTCGGCCTGATCCGAGGTGCGGCCGTCACCGAAGTCCCACCGCCAGCGAACCACGTCGCCGT
>DASPKB010000444.1:0-2908 GCA_035628315.1 Gemmatimonadales bacterium
CAGCGGGCTCATTCAGCTGGAAGCGGGGAAGCAGGTCTATTCGGAGACCAAGACCGGTCGTGTCCTTCGTTGTCGTGTCGACCTGGCCGAACAGGACTCGAGGAAGCGGGACAAGACAGATCAGGGCGACAAGAAGACGTGCCACGCTAGCGGAACACAACGATAGGACTTGGGAGTAGTGGATTGGCAAATATAATGGCCGTACGAAACCCTTACAACTATTTCAGTTAGCTCCTGTGCGACTGCTCAACCGTTACATCCTGCGACAGCTGGCCGCCCCCTTTATCTTCGCGTTGGCAGCCCAAACCAGCCTGATGCTGCTCAGCCAGGTGGCCAAGAAATTCGGGGCGCTGGTGGGCAAAGGACTGCCCTGGACCGTCATCGCCGAAGTATTCGCCCTGAGCCTCCCGTTCATCGTGGCCATGACCCTTCCCATGGCCGTACTGCTTGCCGTGCTGTACACCTTCAGCCATCTCGCCGCCGACAACGAGATCACCGCCATGCGGGCCAGCGGCATCAGCGTCTATCAGGTGCTGAAACCGGTCCTTCTGTGGGGCGTGTGCATGGCAGCCTTCAATTTTGCTTTCGTCGATCAGGTTCTCCCGCGAAGCAATGCCCGGCTCAGGGCCCTGCTCATCGACATCGGCCGAAAAAAGCCCACGTTCGAGCTGCGCGAGCAGGTCATAAATGAGGTCCCTCCTTCCCAGTACTTCCTTCGGGCCAGCCGAATTGACGCGGCGACGGGACGGCTGCGCGGTGTCACCATCTATGACGTGGGAGGCGAAGCGAGCCGCCGAATCATCTATGCCGACAGCGGCGCCATGGCGTACGCGGAGGGACAGACCGATCTGAGCCTGCGGCTGTACGATGGATCGATTCACCAGTATCGACCGGCCGAGCCTACCCGGTTCCAGCTGACATACTTTTCGGTCAATGACATCCGGGTGAAAAACGTCTACGATCAGCTGCAACGGAACACCAGCGAATCGATTCGGGGCGATCGCGAAATGAGCACCTGCGAGATGCTCGACGTGATCCGGGACGCAAGACAGCAGCAGAACGAGGCTCGCAATGACCGCGAGTCCCTGGTGGAAAACGACCTCAGGGCCCTGCTATCACTCCCGCCCGTGTCCAGCCCTCCAGCGGACTCGGCGGACACCACCAGGCAGGGTTACTGCGGCTGGTTCAAGTCCCTTCAGGACTTCGTGCTACCCAAGACGGCCAAGGCGCAGTCGCCTGCACAAGCAGACACCGTCAAGCTACCCCCACGGCCGCCACGGCTGGCCAGAGTCCGGCTGTCGAGCTGGTCGGAGGTGGTGACCGCAGCCGACCGGGTTCGGGAGGCCGATCGCCGTGCCGACCGGTACGCGGTGGAAGTCCATAAGAAGTGGGCAATCAGCCTGGCCTGCATCTCATTCGTGATCATCGGTGTCGTCATGGCCCTCCGGTTCCCTAGAGCGGGCATCGGTCTGGTGATCGGTGGAGGCCTGGCGGTTTTCTCCATCCATTACGTGGGTCTCACGGCCGGCGAGAGCCTGGCCGACCGGGATCACGTCTCTCCCTGGCTCGCGATGTGGATGCCGAACATCCTCCTGACCATCGTGGGGGTGATCGGGCTCATACGGGTGAGCCGTGAATCCGGGACCACTCGGGGCGGCGATTTCCAGGAGATCCTGGATGCGGTTCGCCACCTGCTGCGCCGGCTTCAAAGGCTGAGATCGCCGTGAGCCGGGAACAGGTGAGGCGGATACTCAGCCGGCTCCGGCTGCCCAGGCTCCGCCAGCTGGACCGCTACGTGCTCCACAGCTGGATCAGGATCTTCGTGCTGACCGCACTTGGGTTTCCGATCGTGTCGATCCTGATCAATCTGACGGACACGCTGAACCGGTTGCTGGACCGCGGCCTTTCCATGCGGGAGATCGCGATCAGCTACGTGTACTCCATTCCGGAGAATGCCTTTTTGGTCATGCCGGCTGCCGTGCTGTTTGCTACCGTATTCACGGTAGGAGCCATGGGCCGGCATTCCGAGCTGACGGCCGCGAAGGCCGGGGGACAGAGCTTTCACCGGCTCATGCTGCCGATCTTCATTGCGTCCGCATTCGCAGCGGTTCTCGCGTTCATCGTAGGCGAACTGGCGCCCGGCGCAACGGCCAAGCAGCTCGAGCTTCAAAAGGCCAAGCAGTCGCGCCCGACCCGCACCCGATTCAACTTCGTGTACCGGGGTGACGCAGGCTGGGTCTATACCATTCGTTCCCTCGATGTAGCGAACCGCCAGCTGAAGCAGCTGATGCTCGAACGCCAAGGCACCGGCCTCAGCTACCCCGGACTGGTGCTGACGGCCGACAGTGCCAGCTACGACGAGCGGCGAAAGATCTGGCGGCTGCGCCGGGGAGCCAGCCGGATTATTGCGGGGCCCGCTCGCCAGGCAACCTTCAACTTTCGAACAATGCGGCTCAAGGCGCTGAACCAGTCACCGGCCGACTTGCTGGCGGAGTCCAAGGCGCCGGACGAGATGCGGTACGCCGAGCTGGGGCGCTACATCGATGCCCTGAAACGCTCCGGCAACGACGCGAACAAGCTGATCGTGGAGCAGGCGCTGAAGCTGGCGCTACCGGCGACCTGTATCATCATTGCGCTCTTTGGCGCACCCCTGGCGGTGACCACACCTCGCGCCGGAGCAGCGGTTGGCATTGCGATCAGCCTGGGCACCACGGTGATCTTCCTGCTTTTCATTCAGATTACCAAGGCCATCGGGGCGGGCGGTGTGATCAACCCAACCCTGGCAGCCTGGATTCCCAACGTGGTTTTCCTCTTTGCTGCGCTGGTGCTGCTGGCGAGAGTGAGAACATAGGCGCGTAAGCGGGGACGCGGGGACCCGCGGACGCGGAGAAGCTGGCAGAGAGGAGCG
>DASPKB010000445.1:0-4684 GCA_035628315.1 Gemmatimonadales bacterium
CGGGTACGGCAACGGGTCACTCGACACCACGCTCCAAAAGGTTCCAAGAAGGGCGGCGGCCGGCCACGCGTTCACCAGTCTCGCATTCGCTGTGGAGAGTGCCTGTGGCATCAGCCAGTCGGGTGAGGTCCTGTGTTGGGGGCAGAACGAGAGCGGGCAGCTGGGCGACGGGACTACGAACCACCGCGGCGCTCCTGCCCCGGTGGGCGGCTTGACCGGGATAGTCGAGCTTGCGGCCGGCGAGAGGCATTTCTGCGCCAGGAGCGGCGCGGGCAACGTGAGCTGCTGGGGCAGAAATGAGTGGTTCCAGACCGGTCACCCGAATCGCAACAGCGTAGCTCAGCCGCAGCCAGTGGCGCTGACGGGACCTGCCTCGGATATCATGGCAGGGGGCGAGCACAGCTGTGCGTTGGTGAACGGCAGGAGTTTCTGCTGGGGAGCGGATTTCAGCGGCCAACTCGGCAACGACACGATTTATGACCGGCTGGTACCAGCCCTCGCAGCAACCGGCGACGGTGTGAGCCGGACCTGGAGCGAAGTCGAGGCCAGCAACCTGCACACCTGCGGAAGGGATGCAGGCGGGGCCGTGTACTGCTGGGGGTCAATGCGAAACGCCGCCACGACGGGTCCCGATACCTTAGTCTGGCTGCCGACTATTCGGTTCGAGGGAATGGCCGCTACAGATCTCGCGGCTGGCTGGGAAGTGCAGTGTGCGATAATCAACGAGCGGGCATGGTGCGATGGCTATCAGTTGCCGAGGTACGAGGTTGCAGCGTCGGGTCCGGTGAGCTCGGTAGTTGTAGCGGGAAATGAGGCTTGCGTCCTCCAGGAGGGCGGCGCGGTCGCGTGCGAGTTGGTCAACAATCCACACGGGGCGCTCAGTCAAGTACCCCTACCGGCGCCGGCGGTGCAACTCGCGGCAAACGATACTGAGGTCTGCGCTCTCAACAACCAGGGTGCGGTCTACTGCTGGTGGATCAGCGAGCAGACTCTCGCGCCGCGGCGGAAGTTCCAGGGGCTCACAGCCACTGGGGTGTACGGGAACAGCGGCCGTCGGACCTGCATCATTGCCGAGGACACTACGGTGGCATGCCAGGACTTTTTTTCTGAGGCGGAGACGGTCGAACCCACCGGCGGGCGTACTTTCGTCACGCTCGCGGTGGGAGATTATCACACCTGTGGTCTCACCGCGGCGGGTGCGGCCTGGTGCTGGGGCGACAATACGCACGGCCAGCTCGGCGACGGAACCACCACCAACCGCGCCGCGGCGGTATTGGTCCAAGGGGGCCATAGCTTCAGCCAGATCACGGCCGGTCTTTGGCACACCTGCGGTCTCACCACCGCTGGCGCCATCTACTGCTGGGGGCGCGGCAGCGCGGGAAGCATGGGTGACGACAATCGCGACGAGAGCTCGCAACCCGTGGACGTGGACGGCGCGCCGGAGCTGACCCAGCTCGGTGACGGAACCTGCGCCCTGGATGCCGCAGGCGCCGCCTGGTGCTGGCCCAGGTCACTCGAGGTACAGGGAGCGCAGCAGATCACTGGAGCGTCGGGCTTGGTCAGTCTACGGACCCCGTGTGGCCTCCGCGCCACGGGAGAAATGCTCTGTTGGGGGTACAACTACTATGGATGGTTTGGCAACGGTCAGTATGACGTCAGCAACAACACTGCCGTCTCTGGAGGGAGTGGGCTTCGGTTCGTAGAGGTGAGCTTCCACCCGTATAGTGCAAGCGCGTGTGGCATCGCCCTCGACGGCGCGACCTACTGCTGGGGAAGTATGTTCGGCAGAGCAGTCGGCTCACCCGAATCCACGGGAGGAATGACCACACTGCCCCTCAAGGTGTACGGGTCGCCGTAGCCGTACCGAGGAGGGCCTCCCGGCGTGCCAGCCGGTAGGAAAGCCAGAAGTAGAATGCCGGGTACACCAGTGAGAGCCAAACCATCCAGACGGGCGCCTGGGGGTAGTCTACCAGCAGCCATAACATCATACCCAACCATACGAGCGCACCAACAATGACCGGTGTCCGCCACGGTTTCGGCGTCAGATTGGGATAAAGGAACCGCACCGGCAGCACGGTCACCACCGCGAGCAGGACCAGCACCACCGCATTCACCCAGGAACCGTAGAACCTGTGGGCGAAGCCCGCATAGAATGCCACAACGTTCCAGTACGATGGGAATCCCAGAAAGAACCCACCGGCCTCATCCTTCGCCGCAGTGTTGGCAAATCCGAAGAGCGACGCCAGGAGCGCTGGGGCAATCCACACCATCGCAGGATCCGGCAGCCAGCCCATCCGCCAGACCAGCAGCAGTGGCACAAAGGTGAACGTGAGATAATCGACGATGTCATCGATGGTCCGGCCATCGATGGACGGCAACCGGCGTTTGACCTCTGCGCGCCGTGCCAGCGGGCCATCGCTGGCGTCCACCAGCACGGCCGCCGCGAGCAGCAGGAACACGAGTCGGGGGTCGGGCGCGGTGGAACAGACCTCGATCGTGGCTGCGAAAGCGAACAAAACCCCCGAAGCGGTGTAGACGTGCACCAGCGCGGCGGGCAGGCGCGATACTGTCATGACCGATCGGGGCGATCATCGCCGGTCCGCGCCGCGTCTGCCTGCGCATCCAGCCGCTCCTCCGCTTCCTCCGCATCCCCCGGAGCAGCCCTGGTTTCCGACTGCTCGGCTGCGGCCTCAGGCTCGTAGCTCAACTCGACCAGCACTGGAAAATGGTCGGATCCGATGTCGCCGCAGCGGCGGAGCTCGACCAGGCGAAAGTGGTTGGAGTGAAAGAGGTGGTCGAGCGGCCAGCGAACCAGCGGGTTCCGGGCGTTGTAGGTGTTGTACAGTCCCCGGCCCATCCGCGGATCCAGGAGCTTGCTCAGCCGGAGGAACAACTGAGTTGTGGCCGACCAGGCAACGTCGTTGAGGTCTCCAGCTACGATTGCCGGGGCGCCGTTCTGCTTCGCGATCCAACGGCCCACCAGAACGAGCTCGGCGTCTCGGGGACTCGAGTCCTGATTCCGGAGCGGCTCGGGCGGCCTCGGATGCAAGCCGCACAAGAGAACCCTGTCACCGGCCAGTTCGAGCATCGCGAACACTGAGGGAATGTCGTCCTGAACCAGGAACTGGACCCTGGCCTCATGCAACGGGAGGCGGGAGAACAGCACCATGCCGAACCAGTTGCTCTGCGGCTGTCGCAGCACGTGCGGATATTCCGCGGCTAGCGGCTCGAGCGCTCGAACCCAGCGCTCGTCCGTCTCTACCGCAAGCAGGACATCCGGATTGGTCTCTCTTACCAGACGGAGCAGCCGCTCGTGTGCGGTGTTCTCCATCTGCACGTTGCAGATCAGGAGGCGCAGGCGACGCTCGTCAGACTGGTCGCGGCTGCGCTGCACCCGTACTGGCGCTATGGGGGTGTAGGGATAGATCCTGGCCGCCTGCCAGATGACGCAGGCCATGACGGACCCGAGAAAAAGCTTGTCGTGCAACGCGCCTTCGGAGCAGCACCAGGAGTAGAGCGCGCCCGCACCGCTCGCGAGGACGGCAATCTGGAGACGGGGAAAGTCCCAGCCGCGGACAAACCAATGCGGGCTCCGGCTCAAGCTGAGCAGGGTGCCCGCGAACATCGAGAGGCCTACGAGGATCGAGGTCCAGCGGAGAATGTCATGCATGTGGTAGGCTACGTTCGCGCGCAACTTGATTTCGCGCAAGAACGTTCGTCACAGATGACCGGTGAGCCTTTACTCGAAGCCGAACAGCGGAGGGAAGCCCATGACGACTATCGCGGCCCAGATGGAGTACACTGGAAGGTAGGCCGTCTGCCAGCTCTCGAGGCTGGTAAAGGAACCCCGGCCACTCAAGAAGCGCAGGTAGAGAACGGTGGACCACCCCAGGTTGCCGAGCAGGATCACGTTCTCGCCCAGCGCAGCCACCCGGTTCGGGGTAAAGCCAAAGTCCGAGATGCGTGCTCCTATCGCCGCGAGGGCGAATGCATCGGCGATGAGCGCGCTGACGAGGAGCAAGACCAGCAGCAGGTCGAACGCACCGGGCGGTGCCTGCGAATCACGCGCTGAGATGGAGTACAACAAAAGGCCAAGCACCAGCACGAGCACCAGATCGAAGGCGATCAGCGCGTTACGCTCGATGCTGATGCCGCGGCCGGTCCAGATCATCGTCCCCAGGAACACGAGCAGAACGAGCGTGAACAAGGGGGTGAAGAGCCGCGTCAGGACGGGCGCCATGTTCTCGATGACGCTCTGTTTCGCCTCGACCAGCCAGGAAGCGACGATCACCGCACCCAAAATCGCGGAGGGGATCAACTCCTCGAACACCGGCTCGAAGTCGATGCCGATTGCCTGGAACATCCCCGCGGTGAGACCAGTCACGACGCCACCGCCCAGCGCCATCAGCGCGAAGTAGATGAGCAGCTCGCCGGAGAAACGGACGAAGTCCATGCGGCCCGCGCTGTCCCGCCATCGACCTCCAGCATAGGCGATCCCCACCGGGAGCCAGAGGGCGATCGGCAGGTGCAGCGCGGAGAGAGCCAGAGTGTCCGCGCCCCTCTGGAAGGGATAAACGTTGACGGCGACGGCCGACGCCGCGAACGCCAGGGCCAGCCCTCCCCAGTGGCGCGGGCCCAGCCGTCGCTTCCAGAGGAAGTATCCGGTGAGAAAAGGAAGGACGAA
>DASPKB010000446.1:0-9941 GCA_035628315.1 Gemmatimonadales bacterium
GTATGCGACATCGGCCACCGACAAACCGGAGGTTTCGAACAAGTAGGCCGCGTGCAGCAATCGTATGGCCGCGAGGTAGTTCTTGGGCGACGGCAGGCCGGCCCGGGCGAAGCGAGACATGAGGGTGCTGGGCCGGACATAGAGCCGCTGTGCCAGGTTAGTGACCGTAGGGGTGTCGGGCGCAAGCCGGATCAACGCCTCGATGAAGAGCCGAGCGTCGGTGGGAGCGCTGGCGAGTGCCTCGAGAATGGGACCTTGAATGCGAGCGACAGCACGGGTTGCCGGCTGCCCCACTACTTGACGAAGGCGGCTCCATCCCGTTGGTGAAGTGACGTCAACCACCTGGCGCACCCCTGACGCTCCCAGGCGAAGCAGCATTTCGGTGGCACTCGGGTCGTGTTGGGACACAAGAGCCACCGTGGGGATGCCGGGGAACTCCCGGACTAGGTGACCAACGACCTCGACCTGCTCCGGCCCGCAGCGATGGACTGAAAGCAGGACTGCGTCAACCGGCCGCTCCCGCACGATCCGCACTGCATCGGGTACCGAATCCCGGTGTACCACCGCAAAACACCCGCTCCCCGCGGCATCTACCCGAGCCCTCTCGACCGGCAGCAGCACCGTGGCCACCGTGGGGGAGCTCTCTATTGAACCGACTGCCAATTGTCCTCCCTGTAGGTCGTGCGGGAGGTTACTTCTGCCGCGTCAACTAGGGTTAAATCTGAAACGGCGCGAAGCTCGAACTCGTCGGGTTCAAAAGCGTGCGGCGGGGTGTTTTCTTCAATTCACCACACGATCAGCATGAGCGACACTACCCTCGATCTGTTTGCCGCCCTCCAGGCGGCGCTGGGCCCGCAGTATCGGCTCGAGCGCGAGCTCGGCCGCGGCGGCATGGGTGTCGTATTTCAGGCAACGGATACCACCCTCGACCGCCGGGTTGCCGTAAAAGTCGTTCACCCCGATCTGGCTCCGCATGAGTCGATTACCCGCCGGTTCCTGGCGGAGGCGCGGACGATCGCGCGATTGCGTCATCCCAACATCGTAGCCATCCATGCGGCGGGGAGCGCCGACGGCCTGCTGTACTACGTGATGGACGAAGTAGCCGGGGAGAGTCTCCGCCAGCGACTCAATCGTCAGGGCAAACTCGGGGTTGACGAAGCGGGACGAATTATTGCAGACCTGGCTTCAGCGCTGGAAGCGGCCCGCCACGCCGGTGTCGTGCACCGCGACGTGAAGCCGGAAAATGTATTGCTCGACGAGAACACCGGCCGCGCACTCCTGGCGGACTTCGGTATTGCGCGAGCGGTGGCCATCGAGGCCGGTGGACCAACTACCGGTCAGGGCGTCGCGGTGGGAACACCGGCGTATATGAGTCCGGAGCAAGCCGCCGGAGAGGAAATCGACAGCCGCAGCGACATCTACGCACTCGGGGTGGTGGCCTACGAAATGTTGGCGGGTCACCCACCGTTCCAGGGCCCCCACCGGGTTGTGGTCTCTAAGCACATCGCGGAGCGTCCGGCTCCGCTTCAGCGGCTGCGTCCCGAAACACCAGCGTCGCTGGCAGCAGTCGTCATGCGCGCCCTGGAGAAGCAGCCTGCCGACCGCTGGCAGAGCGGGGACGAGCTGCGCCGAGCACTTGCAGGCGAGCCCACCCCGGCTCGGCCCAACCGGCGCCTGCGCCGCAAACTCCTGGCCGCCGCCGCTGTAGCAGCCGCGGCGCTCACCGCGACGATTGGCCTGGTGCGGAGGAGTCCCGGTCCGCCGAGCGGAGTCAATCCGCGGCACTCCATCCTTGTACTGCCCTTTGACAACCTGCGGGAAGACCGCACGGCGGACTGGCTTCGGGACGGCAGCGTCAGCATGCTGGGGCTCAACCTATCACAGTGGAACGATCTTTCCGTGGTGGACCACGAGCGGCTCCACGATCTGCTGGCGCGGCACCGGCTCAAGGTCGGTGACCAGATCGGACTCGACATGGCCCGGCGGCTGGCACGGGAGGCGGGCGCCTGGACGGTTGTCCTCGGCGACTTCACGACCGCCGGCGATTCTCTGCACCTGGTTGCCCGGGTGTTCGATGTGGCGAGCGGCTCGCGGGTGGATGTTGCCCGGGTGGACGGCCGAGCTGCCGTCGACGTCCGGCCACTCTTCGACGCATTGGCGGCCAAGCTGCTCGACCTCTCGGGGGCACCCAATGAGATCAGGATAGGGCTGGCGCAAGCAACCACCGGATCGCTGGAGGCGTTTCGCGCTTACTTGCGCGGCGTAGAGCAGCTCAATCGTTGGGATCTCGCCGGGGCGGAGCAGGACCTGCAACGCGCCATTGCCCTCGACACTACATTCGGACTGGCCTACTACAAGCTTGCCCTCACCCGCGGCTGGATGGCTGGCACAGAAGACTCGGTATCCGAGCGGCTGATGCTCCGTGCCACCACCTACTCCGCTAACCTGCCCGCGCACGAGCGAACAGTCATCAATGCTTACCGCGCCTTCATCGGAGACCAGTACGAGGAAGCCCGCTCGCTCTACAATCAGCTGATCGCTCGGGATACCGGTGATGCGGACGCCTGGTACGGCCTGGGAGAGGCGTGGTATCACGATACCGCGGGGGTCAGCGAAGCGCCGATGTGGACCCAGTCGCTACGGGCGTTTAAGCGGGTCCTGGCACTAGACCCGAATTACGCGCTGGCCTACGACCACGTGCACTCGATGCTGAGTATGGCCGCGTCCAGCAATCCGGTGTATGCCCTCCTGCCAGGTGATTCCTTTGCGGTCACGCGAACTACGACCGGTCGCGCGCTTATGGACAGCGCAACAGTGCGAGCCGCCGTACAGCGCGCACGGACGGAAGCTCTGGCCACCGCCCGGAGCTGGGTCTCCACCCAGCCTACGACGCTGCGGGCCCACGGTGCCATGGTCAACGCCTATGTCACCAACGGCAACTATTCGGGCGCACTGGCCGAGCTGGAGCGATTCAAGCTGGCCACTCCCCAGCACCCCGAGCTGCCCTTCGTAGAGGCTCGGGTGCGATTTGCTTCCGGCGATGTCGAGCGGGCGGCGGCGCAACTTCGGACGGCCCTCGATACAGTAGCGTCTCAGGATTTCAGGTTGTACGAAGGAACCCACACTGTCGTGAGCGACATCGCCGCAGCCGCAAACGTGTTCGCCTACCAGGGCGACCTTACCAATGCGGCCAAGGCCCTGGATCTGGCGGACCAGGTGCGGCAGGAGGTGATCGCTCACCCTGAGTGGAAGGGCTTCCAGGGCGGGGGGTGGCGGCGGGCTATGCTGGGAGAGCTCTATGCCGCCGCCGGCGGCCCCGCCTCAGCGCTGCGACAGATCTGGCAAGGAGCAGCAGAGGCCGCCCGCATGGCTCCGGTTGAGCAGCGAAAGCACATCGCCCACACCGGAGCGAGCGCCGCCATTGGACTCTTCACCGGTCTGGCAGGGGACTCCTCCGCCTTGCGCGAGCTGGAGGGCATTTCCGGCGAGCCGGCCGCAAAAGAAGTTCGCGCCCTCCTGGCGGTGAGCCGGGGCGATTCTGCCGCCGCGCGGCGCACACTGGCTGAGCCGGACGCGACCAGCTACGGCAAGCACATGTACCGGGTCCTGACCGAGCCGCTCGCCGCCCAGGCGTACTATCTCCTGGGAGATTACGAGACCACCATTCGGGTGCTCCAGGGCTATCAACCTTCTGCCCTGCAAACCGGCGCCTTCGATTCCGGCTGGGGCATGCTGGGTCGAGTCCGGCTACTCCGCGGAGCGGCGTACGAAAAGCTGGGCCGGCGGGCGGAAGCCAGGGAAGAATACCGGCAGGTTCTGGCCCAGTGGCGGCAGGCGGATCCCGCTTTACAGCCCTTCATTCAGCAGGCCCAGCGGGGTCTGGCGCGGGTCGGCCCTGCGGCTAGCTAAAACAATGGGTTTTATGGAGTTGCCTTCTTCCCCGCTTCCCCTCGCCCCAGCTTCCCCGCTATATTCATTTCACTGGTCGAAGACGATGGTCGCGGGCGCCGCAGGGCGTCCGAGGAAAGTCCGAGCTCCAAAGGGTAGGCTGCCAGGTAACGCCTGGGCGTCGCAAGACGACGGATAGGGCCACAGAAAAGAAACCGCCCGGGTTCCGGTTCGCCGGGACACGGGTAAGGGTGAAATGGTGGGGTAAGAGCCCACCGCATCGCTGGTAACAGTGATGGCACGGTAACCCCCAGCCGGAGCAAGGCCAAATAGGCGGCGAGGTGCGACCCGCACCGAACCATCCCGAGTCGCAAGACCGGGAAGCCGCGGGTAGGCTGCTAGAGGTGGTCGGCGACGGCCATCCCAGACAGATGACCATCTCCCCTGGTCTCGATTGCATGCACGAGCACCAGCGGGAAACAGAACTCGGCTTACGGCTCGACCAGACAACAGCCCTCCGGATCCTCCGGGGGGTTGTTGGTTTTGGGCCATGCTGCTGTTTACCTTCTGGCGTAATCGAACCTGCGGAGCAAGACGATGCTGTTACGTGCGGTGCTCGTAGCCGCGGTTACTACCGGCTCAGTGGTGCTCGCTCCTACAACGACGAAATACCGGATCGAGCAATCCCTCTCGCAGGAGATCGATGCGACGCCGGCAGGCGGGGCCAAGCAGAAGATCGCGTTCAACTCGACCAGCTTTGTAACGGTGACCCTCAGGGACAGCGCCGGTGGCAAGTCCATGCGCGTGGTGGTGGACTCCATCCGGGGGGACAGTGCCATGCCCATCCCCCAGCCGGTGCTCGACAGCGCCCGCGGGGCGGTATTCAGTGGATTCGTCGACCGGTCCGGTCGTCCGAGCGGACTCGAGCCAACCGGTAGCGCACCCGCAGCCGCCCAGATCCAAGGTTTGCTGAGCGACTTTTTCCCCTGGACCCGAGCGGGCCTCAAGGTCGGTGAAACCTGGGCCGATACCACCGCCAAGACCAACGGGACCGGCGCAGACACCGTCACCGTGCGGCGAGTCAGCTCCTACAAGGCCGCTGCCGGAGAGACCCGTGAGTCAAAAAAGGCCGTGCGGGTGACGCAGGATTTCACGTCGTCTGTCACCGGCACGCAGCCCACGCCCAACGGTCCGGCGCGCATCGAGGGCACCGGCCGGGGTAGCGGTTTCTACTTCGTCGGCTCCGACGGGAGATACCTCGGCGGCAGCTGGCAGCAGCAGTCTTCTCTCACGATTTCGGGATCCTTTACCACCCAGCCGCTTCCGATCACCATTTCGCAGAAGACCACCGTAAGCACACTCAAGTGAGCCCGTCATGAACCTGAGATCGAGCCTCCCTCTCCTGGGTAGTCTTCTACTGGCCGGCTGTGGTTCGGCCACCTCAGGCACAGGCGGGCCGGGGACCCCATCGCCAGATCCCGGCAATCCTACACCCGAGAATCCGACCACCGGCGGGGCTGCCGGAATCATGTACCAGCCGGTGCGGGATGCCGGCTATACCCTGGTCCGGAATGACAGCCTGACAATTCAGCTTCCGGGCGGAGCCAGTCAACTCCAGCTCATCGAGCGCACTGCCCACTTGAGGCTGAGCCTGGCTCGGGACACCACCGGCTACGTGGCTACGATCGTACTGGATTCGCTTCAGTCGGAAGTCGGCGGTGTCCCTACGGTGCTGGACTCGGTTCTTCCGGCACGGGGCACGCGGTGGACCGCCAACCTGACGCCTAATGGTGAGCTGTCGGCTCTCAAGGCTGACCGGTCCAGCACCTTGGGCGACCAAATTGGGAGCAATCTTCGGAGCCTGTTTCCAGTCCTTCCGCCCGGCGGGGCCAGATCGGGCATGGACTGGACCGATACGACGGAGGTCCCCATCAGGGCAGACGCTTTCGATGCCGTGGAGCGCTCGCACACGCGCTATCGGGCGCTCGAGAGCGACCAGCCCACGGCACGGAGCGCACTCAAGCTGGAGAGCAGTGGCACATATCAGCGATCCGGCAAGGGCACGCAATACGACCAGCAGCTCGAGATGACGGCATCGGGCAGCCGGTCGGCAGTGCACTACCTCAATCCGGATGGGACTCTGATCTCTGCTCGGGGAAACGACGCGGGCAATATGACCATTACGGTGCCGGCCGTCGGGCAGACAGTACCGGTCAAACAGGCTGGAAGCTACACGATTACGCTATCGCGCCCACCGGGACGGTAGGCGCCGCACTTCGCCTGCCTGCTAAAAGACCGAGTTGGGATCCCGCCCCAGCTCCTGTACGGTTCTTACCGAATCGGGCCTTGACTCGGACTCCGCGGGCTCCTCTCGGTTCCGGATCCGGTTGATCCGATCGACCGCGCCCACCTTGACTCGGCTCCAGGTACTCCCGACCCGCTGACGGGTGGCGGGCCCGCTCTCCGGATTGAGCAGCGCGGCAAGCCCGGCGCCGATGAACAGTCCGGCTAATCCCATTAGACGTCCTTCCCGCCGCGAACTACGTCTCGCTCGACGGATGTCTCGCAGTCCTCGACCTACCCGGCTGCGGGTTTTCGCGCCGGCTTCCGGAGCTAGCAGCAGTGCCGCACCAGCTCCAACCGCAGCAGCGATCACGGCAAGCGCCACAAAGCCTCCACGTTCGTCCTCTGCCGATCCATTCGCGCCGGCCAGAGAATATTGATCAGCCATTTTCTCCTCTGATTCGCTCAGTCAACCAGGCGGAGCGGCATGACCAGAGCGAGATAGCTCGCCGGATCATCCCAGCCCACCGGTTCACAGGTGGCCGCTCGCTCGGGCGCCTTGAAGGTCATTCGGACTTCGTCGGTCGGAATGAACTTCAGGATCTCGAGCAGGTAGGCGGCATTGAAGCCGATCTCCAGTGGATCGCCCTCATAGCTGACGTTGACCTCTTCCTGGGCTTCGCCGAGATCGGGCGTCTGTACCGAAAGCTTGCAGGAGCCGTTGGCGAATGCCATCCGAATACGGTGCGTCTGATCGCTGGCTACGATGCTCATCCGCCGAAGGGCCGCGGTGAGTGCGGTGCGGTCGGCGGTAGCCACTTTGTCGTTCTCCCGAGGGATGACCTGCTCGTAGTTGGGATAAGGCCCTTCGATCAGACGGGTAAAGATCTGGGTCGTGCCGGTGCGGAAGCCGAGGTGATTTTCGCTGCGGGCGATCTCTACGGTCTCCTCGGTGTCGAAGAGCCGCCGGATCTGCTCCAGTGCCTTGGGAGGTACGATGAGGTCGGCCTGGGAGGCGCCCTGGGTCTCAGAGGTCGGTACATCCATCCGCGCGAGACGGTGACCGTTCGTGGCCACCATGCGCATCCGCTCCGGCCGCAGCTCCCACAGCACTCCGTTGAGGATCGGGCGGCTCTCCTCGGTGCTCGCGGCGAACGCCACGTGAGTGATGAGCTTCTGCAGCTCACGAGACGAAGTCCGCCAGCCGCCCTCGAACTTGAGGCTGGGAAAGGCGGGGAACTCCTCACGGGGGAGTCCGAGCAGCCGGAACCGTGAGCGGCCGCATTCTATGCTGACCCGCTGTTCTCCGGATGCTGTGAGCCGGATAGCGGCGGACGGCAACTCGCGTACGATCTCGACCAGCTTGCGTGCCGGCAGCGTGATGGCGCCTTCCTGATCAACCGACGCCGATACTGTCGTGCTCACCGAGATGTCTAGGTCGGTCCCTGAAAGGCGAATGCCTTCCTTGGTCGCTTCGAGCAGAATGTTCGAAAGGATCGGCAGAGTCGTCTTGGCGGGGACGCTGGCAGCAACCGCTACGAGTCCTTCCTGCAGCTGTTCCCGCGTGATCGTGAGCTTCATGCCTCTCCTCGGAACGCTATGATCAAATACTACTCTTCTTATTTAAAAACCTAGTAGCCGTAGTAGAGGCTCTGGAAATGTTGAGCGGCGGCTTAACGATCCCGTTCCCTCGAACTTAGGCCTCTTCCTGCCTGTCGACAGCGTGTGTGCCATGGGGAACGATGCGGCTGATTATCCCATGCTGTCCACTGCTATCCAGAATGCCCACAGCGTACTCAGGCGCTCGGGGATTATTCTGCGGACAACTCCTGGCGCGCGTGCTCCACCCGTTCGCGGAATCCGCGATCGCGCGACATCTGGCGGCTCACCTTGTCCACGCTGTGAATCACCGTCGAGTGGTCGCGCCCGCCAAAAGCCTGACCGATTTCCACCAGCTGCATCTCCAGGAGCTCGCGCGCGAGATACATCGCGATCTGCCGCGGAACCGTCAGGGTCTTGATCCGCGCCTTTGAGCGAAGGCCCTCAGGCGTTACCCCCCACCGCCGGGCGACCACTTCCTGCACCTTGTTAATAGAGGGCATCGCCCGCGGCGGGGCCAGTCCGTCTTCGCCCGGGCGGATCTTGTCGGAAAGCGCCTCGCGGGCCAGCTCGATCGAGACTTCCTTGTGCTTCAGGGAAGCGAACAGCAATAGCTTGATGATGCACCCCTCTAGCTCGCGCACGTTGGACCGCACATGCTCGGCGATGAAGCGGAGCACATCGTCCGGAATGGTGAGCTCCAGGTGGTCCTGCTCCTGCTTCTTGCGCAGAATGGCGATCCGGTGCTCGAGGTCTGGCTGGCCGATGTCCGCTACCATTCCCCACTCGAAGCGGCTGACCAGCCTGGCTTCCAGGCCGGGGAGCTCCTTGGGCGGCCGATCGGAGGTCAGGACGATCTGTTTGTTGCCCTCGTAGAGGGCGTTAAACGTGTGGAAGAACTCTTCCTGGGTCATTTCCTTGCCCTCCAGGAAGTGCACGTCATCCACCAGAAACAGATCTACGTCCATCCGATAGCGCCGGCGGAACTCCGGCATCGTTCGGCTGTGAATGCTCTCGATCACTTCGTTGATGAACTGCTCCGCCCCGACATACAGCACTTTGGTGTCGGGGTGCCGCTCCACGACCGCGTGCGCGATAGCCTGCATCAGGTGAGTCTTGCCCAGACCGGTAGCGCCGTAAATAAAGAGAGGGTTGTACGTCTTACCCGGAGACTCGGCGGCAGCGTGGGCTGCGGCAGCAGCCAGCTCGTTCGATTTTCCAATGACGAAGGTATCGAAAGTGTAGCGCTCGTTGAGCGGCTGAGTGCTCGGATTGATCTGAGTGCCGGCCGCAGCAGGTGTAGCGGGTGCGACGAAGAAATCCATCTGGGGCCGCTTCTGCCGGTCTTCATTCACTCTGAAAACAATGGAAGTGGGCTGGCCCAGCAGCGGCTCGGCCAAACGGGAGAGAATCGTGGCGTGTTTGCTCTCGTTCCACTCAACTGCAAACTGGTCGGGGGCACCGACGATCAGACGCCCCTCGTCCAAGGCGATGGCCTCGGTGGGCTCCAGCCACGTCCGAATCGTGTGATCGGGAAGTTCGCGATGCGCTTCGTCGAGAATGCGCTTCCAGGCGTCTTTTGCGGACAGCTGCATCGGTACTCGAAAACGGAAGGAATTTTTTCCAGGGCGAGAGATGTTACGGGCGCGATATGGAAATGTCAATCGGGACTTGACAGAAAAAAATCAGAGAGAACCGCGACGAAAATTTTTCCACCAGTATCTCCACGCTTCTCCACGTCATCAACGTTATCCACTCCTGTCTTCGGCATTTTTTTCGCCTGGTCACTCTCCAGTCTCTGAGAAATTCTTGCCCTCTCCCACTCCTCCAACTTGTCGTACCTCTCAGCTTGACCCCAATGATCTCCCCCGGCTAATTTTCCCGGCTCACTTTGGAGGATACTGGGACATGAAGCCATCGTATCGGCCGCGGAACAAGCGCCGCATCAACAAGCACGGGTTCCGCGCGCGGATGGCAACCCGGTGGGGGCGGGCGGTGCTCTCTCGCAGGCGAAAGAAAGGCCGTAAGCGGCTGACCGTATCCTTACCGTCGAAGCACGGAGGCTCCTGACGGCATCGACGCGCCTGCCGCGAGCTCGCCGGCTCGCCCGCGCGTCCGACATTCGCCGCTGCCTCACCCTTGGGCGCCGCCGCCGCCTCGAGCACCTGGAC
>DASPKB010000447.1:0-3983 GCA_035628315.1 Gemmatimonadales bacterium
GCGAGCATCGAGAGTTGGAGCTACTGGTACGGGCCGGCCTCACTCCTCGCGAGGCTTTGCGAGCCGCCACCAGGGACGGCGCGGTGCTGCTGGGAGTGGATTCACTGGGGTTACTGGCACCAGGCAAGGTCGCCGACCTGGTCGTTCTCACCAGGGATCCGCTGAGAGATATCCGAAATACCCGCACCATCGAAGCGGTTATGCTCCGCGGGAACCTGCTGAGCATCGACTCGATCCGGGCAACCTGGTAGCGTGACCACCCGGACGCAGGCCTGCCATGGAGTCGATCGGCTGGCCCTGTTCTTTGCCTCGACCCCTACTCGGCAGGGGGTCCTGGCACGGCGCGCCCTGGGCCGTCCGGCGCCGGATGACGACACCATCCTCAGGCAGCTCATCAGCGAACGAGCCAGCCCTCGTCCCAGAGAGCTGACCGGCCCCGCGGTGCCAGTGATATGGCAGGTACACGAGTTGATGGATCTGGGCTGCACACCTCAGCAGGAGGGCTGCCGGCAGCTGATCGATTGGTTACTGGACCTCCAGGGTAAGCCCGGCGCATTTCATCAGGGCTGCAGCCGGACCCGTCACACCCTGCGCACCTGCGAGCATTTTATCTCCGGGTTCTTTGCCCCCGCCCCTCCGCAACAGCGGCTCGCGCCGGTCATGCTCCCGAACGGGAAGGTATTTAGGGCGGAGCCTGCCGCTCGGTTTGCCATCAGCTGCCTGGCTTTTCGCGCGGTGATGCGCGGGGCACAGGGTGCCCGGCCTCAGGTCGAACGCCATCTCACGAGCCTGCTCCAGCTCCAGGAGCAGTGGACCACCTGGAACGGATACTTCGCACCGGACGCAATTGTGGCGGGGATCCACGCCCTTGCCGTCGCGCTGCCAGAGCGGGCCGAGCTTCACGCCGGGCTCTCCGCCACGATCGCAGCCCATCAGATCAGTGACGGCACCTGGCCGCAGGCGGATCTATTTCACACTCTGGAGGCACTGCTGGCACTGGGAACTCCCCAGGCGTTGGCAGCGGTCCGCCGCGCCGTCCCTACTCTCCTGGCACGCCAGCGTTCCGACGGCAGCTTCGGGTCCACTGCTCAGCAGGAACGGGCATGGATCGCCCTGCGCGCGTTGATCTGGGCCGATCAGATCGGCTAGACTGCGCAGGGAGGAGGCTGTATGGCAGACGCACCAATTGATCAGAAGCCGCGAATCCGCTTGACGTCCCTCTCGCACGGGGCCGGCTGAGCCTGCAAGCTCGGCTCAGCCGATCTGGCGCAGGTCCTGCGCCTCCTGCCGAGTATTGGTGACCCCCGGGTCCTGGTCGACGCCACCACCAAGGATGACGCCGCGGTATTCCTGCTGGCGCCCGACCGTGCGCTGGTAGCGACAGTGGATTTCTTTACCCCGATCGTGGACGATCCCGCAGCCTGGGGTGCCATAGCCGCAGCCAATGCGTTGAGTGATATCTACGCGATGGGCGCCAGCCCGCTGTTCGGTTTGAATCTGGTGGGGTGGCCTCGAGACCGGCTGCCTTTTGAAGTCCTGGGAGAGGTGCTGCGTGGTGCCGCCGAAGTTGCGGAACGAGCCCGCTGCCTGGTGCTGGGAGGTCACACCATTGACGCCGTCGAGCCCACGTTCGGCATGGCGGTTATGGGCGAAGTTCACCCCGATAGGATGCTCACCAACGCGGGCGCCTGCGCCGGTGACGCTCTGGTGCTCACCAAGCCGCTGGGTACCGGTATTCTGGCTACCGCGCTCAAGCGGGATGCCCTGATTGAAAGCGGCATGGCGGAGGCGGTGAGATCGATGACGACGCTGAATGACGGCGCAGCCCGTGCCGCTCTGAAGGTGGGCGTTAGCGCAGCCACGGACGTCACCGGCTTCGGGCTCATCGGCCATTTGACAGGGATGCTCGAGGCCAGCAGGGTTGCCGCCGAGCTGGCATTCGATGCCATCCCTCTGCTCCCCCACGCCAGAAACCTGGCCTCTCGCGGCGTCGTTCCCGGCGGCACCCAGCGCAATCTCGAGGCCGCCGACCGGGTAGAGTGGGCCGCGGACCTCAGTATGGCGGACCGCCATCTCTGCGTCGATGCCCAGACCTCCGGCGGACTGCTGCTGGCTGTGCCTGCCGAACACGAAGCCGCACTACTGCTCGCCTTGCGTGAGGAAAACACTCCGGCCGCCGCGGTGATTGGCCGCGTCGTAAGCGGATCCCCCGGCACCATTGGGGTAAGTCGAAAACTCGGCTGAGCGGCTATCGTTCCGGTAGCGGGTTCGCATGGCGAAATCAGCTAATAGTGGAAGTGTGGAGAGGAAAATGACGCAATTGCGCTGGACCAGCGAACGCATGGATCAGCTGGAGCGGGCCGCCCGGGATGGGCTCCGGGTAGCCCTGGCTCGCAGAGGCACCGAATACGTCGTTGTCGCGCAGCGGGTGACGTCAGTTGACCAGCACGAGGTGCTGGTGGGCTGGCTGCCCATGACTGGTGAGGAGCTCACCTTCCGACTGGATGAGATCGAGAGTTTCCAGGTGATCGAGTGAGTCGTGTCGCCGTCGTGCACCTCGACGAGAGCTGCCTCGGCAACGGGCGTGAAGGGGAGAGACCCGGCGGGGCCGGCAGCCTGATCGAGGTGCGGAGGGGGGAGCGCATCGAGCGGCGTGACGTCTACCTCTACGCACCTGACACCACCAACAATCGTATGGCGCTTCAGGGGGCGATCACCACGCTGAACGTCCTTGCCGGCAAGGGCAAGCGGCTTCGAGTTCTCATGGTCTCCGACTCCGAGTATCTGGTGAAGGGTATGCGGGAATGGGCCCCAGGCTGGGCAGCCCGGGGCTGGATCCGAAAGGCCGGACCCATAGAGAACCTCACGTTGTGGCAGGCACTGGCTGACGCTGCCCGACTGCACGATGTGCAGTGGACCTGGGTTCGAGGCCACCAGGGTCATCCCAAAAACGAGTACGCCAATGACCTTGCGGTGTCGGCAGCGAGGGAGAAAAAAACCTCTACCGGCGCTGTCGAGTCTGGATTTGCCGAGTGGCTCGCAGGCAAGCGGGCGCGGGGGAAGTTCGAGGGGTACGATCCCAACGCCTCGTTTGAGCAGATCGAGCGGCGCATGGCGGCGGGCGAAAGTTTTGCCCTGGCCGATGACTGAGCTCGAGCGACTTTTTCGCCAGTTGGTCTTCAACCTGTCGGCAACGGATCAGTCCCGGTTGCGGGCGCCCCTGGTGCTTCGCGAGATCCGAGACAGCCTCGTCCCCTACCGTGCCAATCGCCGGGCAATGCAGATCGAGAGTAGTGAAGACTACGAGCTTGCTCTAATGGCGCTCTGCGCCGGCCAGGGCGGTTTCGCGGCCCTCGAGCCTGAAAGCATTCGATTGGCCTTCGCCGAGGAAATCGAGAGCCCCAACCCGGACCTGACGCTGCTTCAACAGCACGAGCATGTGTCGCTAACCCTGAACTCCGAGGCAGTAGCTCGGGTGGTCACTCCGCCGGACCCCCACCAGAGCTTCGCACCCCCTCTGCCGGTCGAGCCCGAACCTGAAGCTCCGATAAGGCGGCAACGACTAGTGCAGGATGCAAGCCGACCTCAGGCTCAGCAGTGCAGCCGCTGCCGGGGCAGCCTACCCACCAGCCGGTCCCCCAACTTCTGTCCCCACTGCGGCTTCGACCTGAGGCGGGGGTATTGCCCCCAATGCAATGCCGAGCTCGAGCCCGAGTGGCGGCACTGCGTGAGCTGCGGGCTGGCCGTGCCTCAGCGATAATTTCGCCACCGGAAGGCCTACTATTTGCTCAGCAGCGCTGCACCCCCGCGCAACCTGAGCACCTAATGAATCTTCCTGCTCTCACCTGTGCCGCCTGGCTGCTGGCATGGGCCTCTCCCCTCTGGAGCCAAACGGATGTTACGGGTACCCGATCGGACCAGGATAGCGCCGACGTGTTGGTACTCGATCATGACTTCAGCGGCCTTGGAGAGACCGTCCGGGT
>DASPKB010000448.1:0-2441 GCA_035628315.1 Gemmatimonadales bacterium
GAGAGTTCCGGTGGTAGCGGCGCACCGTACAGCAAAGTCGGCCCGTGCGGTGGCGCCTGACTGAATCGTTATGGTACGGGGATTGTCGCCCTGAGCTACACAATTCGCGGCAAGTCCGGAGAGCTCGAGCGTATGCTGCCCTTCGGCAAGCTGCTCGATGACGAGTGTTGCCGTCGCCCCGATCGGCCGGCCGGAACCACCATCCACCAAGAGGCTGTACCCGTCGGAGTCCAGCTCGACCCCTTCGGTGGTGGTCGTCACGCTAAGTGACGGGAGCACCACGTCGGTTCCACCTCCACCACCACAACCCAACCAGGCAACCGGTGCCGCCCACAGCAGGAGCGTCCGGATCGGGAAACCACGGGGCACGGCAGTCGACATCGCGGCCCTCCAGGGGCGCTCGCTCCGGAGCAGGGGACACCGGCGCGCGTAAACCGTCAACAGGTCGCTCAGGAATCAAGCCAGGCCTGACAGGGCTCGCGTCCGCCGTTTTTGGGGACTTGCGCACTTTCAGGCAGGAGACGACGTGCTACATCTGTAGAAGAGCGGCAACAGTCCGAAGGGGGATTGAGAGTATACACCGTTTGGACCGGATGTCCACTTCGCCGAGAGCAATGTTTCTGGGTCATCCGCCGTTTAGCTTTCTACCATGATGCTGTTCGATTACTTCCGCTCCCATTTCGCTAGTCTGGCGATTCCCCCAGGTCCAGCAGTCCTGGCCGTCTCGGGTGGTCCGGATTCGGTGGCTTTGCTCGACCTTATGGCTCAGAGCCGATCCGATCACGCTCTGGATCTCGTGGTTGCCCACGCCGATCACGGAATTCACCCATCGAGCGGGCGTGTCGCGGAGGGGGTGCGCAGGCTTGGTGAGTCGTACCGCCTTCGGGTGGAGATCTGTCGGCTGAGCCTGGGTGCTTCGGCTGGTGAAACCCTGGCACGGAGTCGGCGTTACGCTTGGCTTGAAACGGTGCGCGCCCAAACCGGCTCCAATTTCATCCTGACGGCGCACCACGCCGACGATCAGATCGAAACAGTCCTGATGCGTGTCCTGGCAGGCTCAGGCCCTGCGGGGCTGGCCGGCATGGCCAGCAGGAATGGCCGGCTGCTCAGGCCGTTGCTTCCCTTCCGCCGGGCCGAGCTATCGGCCTATGTCGAAGAGCGGGGGTTGAGCGTATGGTCGGATCCCGCCAATGCCGATGCCCGGCATCTGCGGTCCTGGATTCGCACCGAGCTTCTGCCCCTGATTCGGGATCGGGTACCTCAGGCGGATCTCAATCTGGGGCGACTCGCCGCTCAGGCCGGAGCTGACCGGGCTGCCTGGGATGCCGTTCTGAATGCGCTACCGCAGCTCGATGTGCGTGACGATCCTGGTGGAATTTCCGTTGCTGCCTCGGTTTTGGCGGACTATGATTCAGCCCTGACCCAAGCCCTCATTCTTGCACTTGCGCGGCGGGCCGGTTGCCGGCTCGGGCCCACCCGTGCCGCCCGCGTTCTAAGCTTGCTTCGGGGCGGCTCCAGCGGATCCCGGGTGCCGCTCGGCTCGCACTGGAGCGCTGAGCTGGCGTTTGGCCGGCTGCACATCCACCCGCCGGCCGAGCCGGTGAACCAGCCGTGGAAAATCGAGGGCGCTCGTGGGGCTGCGGTGTGGGGACGGTGGAAATTTAGGTGGTCGCCGGCATCAGCCCCGGAACGGCAGGAGCGGTCAGCTTACCGCGCCTGGTTTGCGTCACCCGCGTTGACGGTACGATCGTGGGTGCCGGGTGAGCGGATGAAGCCGCTCGGCGGAACCGGGCGCCGGCTCCTGGTTCGCTGCTTTCAGGAGGAGGGTGTACCCCGAAGCCGGCGGACTTCCTGGCCCGTCCTGGTACAGGGCGACCAGATCCTGTGGATTCCCGGGGTCTGTCGCTCTGACGGCGAGCTGCCGGCGAAGGGAACCGAGGCGATCCAGGTCGATGCTGAGTACACCTGAGATCCTCCGCCGCACCGGCGGTCGCCCGATCAAATCGATCGTTTTCGACGAGCGCACCATTGCCGACCGGGTCCGGGCCCTGGCCGGTGAAATCACCCAGGCTTATCCGGAAGGCCAGCTCCTCGTCCTTGGTCTCCTCAAGGGGAGCTTTATCTTCCTGAGCGATCTGGTGCGGAAGATCGAGCGGCCGATCCAGGTGGATTTCCTGGTCGCCAGCTCCTATGGGGACGGAAAAGTGTCGAGCGGGACGGTTCGGCTCCTCTACGATCCCGAAACCGAGCTCGAGGGCAAACATATCCTCCTGGTCGAGGATATTATTGATACGGGCAAGACCCTTCAGCGCCTGATGGCGCTGCTGGGCGTGCGGCGGCCGCGAAGCCTGGCCATCTGCGCCTTGCTCGACAAGCAACTGGCGTCCGAGCCGCGTCCGGAGCTCCGCTTCGTGGGGTTCCGGGCCCCACCCGCATTTCTG
>DASPKB010000449.1:0-4106 GCA_035628315.1 Gemmatimonadales bacterium
TCTTCTGGGCGATACCCTGCCGGTGGACCGGCGACGGTATAACAAGTCGTTGGGGAGCCTGCTCCAGCTGCTCGACACCAGCGAGCGGTCCTATGGATCGTTGTCGGTCGCATCGTTGCCGGAGTACCGGCGAAATCACTGGCAGCGTCTGGACACCTTGGTCGATGCCGGGCTCGATGGCTTCGAGGTCGTGAACGCGTCGCCCAAGGCTAACGAGCTTACCCGTGCCGAGCGTGACAGCGTCATCCTCTTGGCGAGGGAGCACGACCGGTTCGTCCTCGGCGTTAGCGACAGCCATGGCTGGGGTGCCACGAGCATGGTCTGGAACCTGATTAGCGTCCCTCCCGGAACCCCGCCCGCGTTGCTCTGCGGCGCCGTTCTGAATCGCCTGCGGGATGGGTTCGGCGCGGTCCGGGTAGTCGAGCGGCACCGGCTTCGGCCAGACTCGTGGTGGCCAATGGCGCTCACCCCGCTCGGTGTGGTCTGGGAAACCTGGCGCAGCATGGGCTGGCCGCTGACGGCCTCGTGGCTCCTTTGGATCTGGCTGTTCTGGGGCGTGGCTCACCGACGCAGGCAGGGCCGCTGAGTTTACTTGCGTGCCTGACTTTGCCAGGTCAACATAAGTCATCAGTCGGTCGTCAGTCGCCGGTCGCTAGCCGCCATCAGCCAGGCCCTCACCCGGATAATCGATGCCCAGCACCCGCTTCCTTGGAACCGGTCTCGCCGTACCCGACAGAGTCGTAACCAACGACGAGCTGTCCAGCATGATGGACACTACCGATGAATGGATCCGCACCCGGACGGGGATCCAGGAACGGCGCTGGGTGCGGGAAGGCGAGACCGGAGTGGAGCTGGGACTGAAGGCTACCCAGCGCGCGCTGGAGATGGCGGGGCTCGGTCCCGACGATCTGGACGCGATCGTATACGCCACCTCGAGCCCGGATCACTTCGCGCCAGGGAACGGAGTGTATCTCCAGCGAATCCTGGGCATCTCGACCATTCCAGCCCTCGACCTGCGGGCCCAGTGCAGCGGCTTCATCTACGCGCTGTCGGTAGCCGACGCGTGGATTCGGGCCGGCCAGTATCGCCACATCCTGGTGGTGGGCAGCGAGGTCCAGTCGACCGGGCTGGAGCTATCCACTCAGGGGCGCCACATCGCTGTGATCTTTGCGGACGGCGCGGGTGCGGTGGTGCTGGGACGGAGCGAGGAGAACAACGGCGGAATCTTGGGATTCGATCTCCACTCCGAAGGAGCTCATGCAGAAAAGCTGTGGGTAGATGCGCCGGGCTCGATGTATCACCCGAGGGTGTCGCCGGAGCAGATCGAATCAGGTCGGCAGTACCTCGAGATGGATGGCAAGGAGGTCTTCCGCCACGCGGTGGTCCGGATGCCCGAGTCGGTGCGCGCAGTGCTCTCGGCTACCGGCAACACACTGGACGATGTGAAGCTGCTGCTGGCCCATCAGGCCAACCTGCGGATCGCCGAGATGATGCAAAAGAACCTCGGGCTGAGGGACGACCAGGTCTACAACAACATCATGTGGTACGGCAATACTACCGCGGCGACCATACCCATCCTCCTCGATGAATGCGTCCGCGGAGGCCGGATCGACCGCGGTGACCTTCTGGTTCTTACCGCGTTCGGCTCGGGCTTCATGTGGGGGAGCGCCGCGGTGCGGTGGTAGGGAGGAACGGGGGAACGTCCTACGAACCGTAACAAAAACGCCCGCACTCTCCTTGAGTACGGGCGTTTGTCGTTCCTCTTCCTCGTTCCAAACCTTACTTGGCTTCGAGCGGATACTTTCTCCTGTAGTACTCCTGGTCACGAGTGGCCCGGGCGCGGTACAGCTGCTCTTCGTCATCGTCCGCATCGTGCACAAACAGATGCAGCGAGCCCGGCCAGAGAGTTGCCTGCAACGACCAGTTGGTGGACGGGGCATGGAGCACCCACTGTAGGGCACCGCCGCCCGCGTCGGTCAAATGGATTTCGCTGGCCCGCTCCAACGGCACGCTTGACGGTATCCCGGCAATCGCCGCCTCGATGGGGTCCAGCTGCAGCTCTGCATCGGTCCAGGACCGGAAGGTCACCTTTCCATGGACCGGCGATTCGGTTTCCGGCAGCTCGAACTCGGCCTGCCACTCCCCAAGCAGGTCCCACGCGTGATCCATGGGACCGATGTTCGGTACCAAAACCGTCGGATGTCTAGGCATTTTTAGGCTCCTTCCGGGTGAAAGAGCTTAGCCAAGGACACAAATTACCCAGCGATTCGCGTACCACGACCCAGCCCTACACTTACGATGCATCAAACGTTGAATCTTTCACTTCGGTGTTTCGTATTGCAACGAGAACAGCCACCTTAGCCTGGGAACTCTTGCCATGCTTCAACTACTCATCAGCCTGACTGCCGGTGCCATCGGCTTCATCCTGGCGCGCAACTTTGTGCGCGGACGCCTGCGCTTCGTGGACGCCGTCCGATCCCCTTTAGCACCGCTGATTGCGGGGGTCGTGGCTGCCCTGGTGGCATGGCCGGCCGTCCTGCTGCCCTTCATTACCGTGACCACCACCGTCTTGTTCGGTATTGGTACCGGTCTGGGGACTGCCAGCGGCGTACGAGCCCTGGAACGGCTCGAGGGAACCCGCCGACGCCTCAGTCCTTGACATAGTAACGCGGTGCCACGACATCGCCCTATGTACTGGATCACATTCCAGGTGATGTCTATCTTGCTTTTATGGCGACCGTACACTGCAGCCGCTGCGGGCAGGACCGCGACCAGATGGCTTTTCAGCCCTTCCAGAACGAGCTGGGCAAGCGCGCGTTCGAGGAGATCTGCAGCGTTTGCTGGGCAGAGTGGCTGAAGAACCAGCAGGCGCTCATCAATCACTACGGGCTCAATCTCCGCGAACCCAAGGCTAAAGAGTTCCTGTTCCAGAACATGGAACAGTTCCTCTTTCCCCGGAAACCGGTGGCCTAGAAGGTTCGACCCAGCCGCACCACCAGGTCTACACCGGGGCCACCCGGCTCCAGGTCCTCTGTCAGCCCGACCCGCCACTCCTGACCACCGCGGTCGGCCAGAATCCACCCAAAATCCAGCGACAGGTCGCGCCGGTCGAGTGCCGGCAACGTGGTGTTTCGATAGTACGGTGAGTGATAGAAGATGTTCGCGTAGAGCGCCTGCCGGCCCCAGATCTTCCAGCGGAGTCCGGAAGTAAGTGCCAGGAACTGCTCCCGCTGGCCTTCGGGCAGGCTGCCGTGGGACGGCGTGTACCCGAAACCCAAGCTGCCTTCGTACAGGAGCCGCGGATTGAGCGGACTACGCAGGGTGCTCATCAGCGCAATCGACGCAACGCCGCGTCCAAAACCCTCGGGCCCGGTGGAGGTGGGCAGAGTAAGTGAGAGAACACTCTGCAAACCCGGACTGAGCCTGAAACCAAGACCGACCCTCGTATCCTCCAGAAAAAGGTCGCTCCGGAAGCGGCTCACGCCCGCACCGTCCGGCAGGGTAACCGTATAAAGGAAGCGATCCCGCGGCCGACTCTCCCGCTCGCTGACCTCGATCCCGAGAGTTCCGTGATACCAGTCGAGGAAACCATCGAGGAAGCCGGCGTAGGCTCCACCCAGGCCGGCTCCCAATAGCAGGAAGCTTCGGCGTCCGAGGTCGCGCCGGAGACCGAAAGTGACCCGCAGCAGCTCGGAATCGAGCACGTAATCCGCCGGCGGCAGCCGGTTGTACTCGATGACGCTGGCGTAGTCCACCGCGAAGTCCGCCACCCAGCGGCCCGGCGCCGGATCGAGGAACGGCTGGAAGTAGACGCCGGTGCGCGAGGCGCCCATCGGATTCATGGGGGCAAATTGCGGCAATCCCTGTCCCGCCCCAACGGCGGGCGTGAGCAGGACAGCTCCAACCAGGAGAAAGGCCAGCCGGGTTTTACCTCGCCACATGCTCGAAGATACCTCCACCTTGACAATGCTCCACATCGAGCCGTAGCTTCGGGCCCATGACGTGCACCAGCTATTATCGGTTCTTCTTTACCATGGCCGGCGCGGCTCGATGCCGGTCGGGTGCTGGAACAGCGCGTTAAGCGTAACACCACCCGCAACCATCGA
>DASPKB010000450.1:0-4460 GCA_035628315.1 Gemmatimonadales bacterium
AAGGACCAGCATTTTCATCAAGAACCCCGCGAAGGTGAAAAGAAAAAAAGCCCCGGAAAGTAGCCCGGGGATGCAGCACGCTTCAATGGGACAGCTGTGACGTCAGAAGCGCTCAGGAAGAGCCGGCAGCGCTGCCGGCAGCGGAGGCATGGAAGTAGGTGACTTGTCGCGGCCGTGCGGGGGCCTGAGACCAGTGGAGCAGCCGCGGCCGGCCCCGTGCAAGAGGCCGAATCTGCAGCAGATCGCCCGCGAAAAATGCGACTGAATCGGTTCCCCAGCGCACCGGATCACTGGCGGCCTGGGCTAGGATTCCAGACCGGCCGGAGCGAGGTATCACGCACAAGTCTCCGGGACGCTTGCAGGGAACGACTCGCGCAAAGACAGGATCTCCCAGCAGCACGGACAGGGTGGATTCGGCAGCAACCCGCTCGGTGGCCGGCACCAGGCGAGGATCAGCTCTCGCCGGAGGAGCGTCAATGCGATAGAGCTGGTGGCCGGCCTGCACGATCAGGCTGCCGCCGTCAGAATCCCAGGCTACACGGCTCGGAGGTCCGGCATCCTTCGGCAGCTTCAGCTCCCGCTCGGCGCCGTTCAGCAGATTCATTACCCACAGCGAGGCCGGAGTGGAGTCGCGGAGGGAAAGCCCCCTCAGAAACGCCAGGTCCGTGCCGTTCGGAGCCAGGGCCGGCCGGAGCTCGGCTACCGTCGTGAAGGTGATCTGGTACACCGGGCCTCCGCTCGCACGCACGGCATAGAGATCGCCGCTCATGCCGCTGCCGCCTACAAAGACGGCGTACGATTCCCTGCCGACGTCGATCTTGTCACGAAGTGGTGGAAGGGTGCCGCAAGACGTGATCGAGAGATGCGTTGCAAGAAAAACTGCCAGCCGGGAAACCTCTCTCACTGCTACCCCTCACCTCTCAGGGTGCTTTGCAGAAGCCACCACCCCTTCGGATCGACCACGACTTGCTTCGGCTTTCGTCCGATGCCGTCTACCCTGATCCGGCTTCGCCGGCCGGTGACCTCCAGCCGGACGGGTCTTCCATCCACTACAACAATCAGGTTCGGAATCCGGTACTCACCCCATTCCCTCGGCTGGGTCTGCGTGATGTCGAAGGTGAGCCGCTGACCCTGGTGCTTCCAGCTCACCGACAGAATCGGATAGCCGGGTTGTAGCAGCGCCTGGCGGAAATACCACTCCAGGTTCTCGCCCGCCGCCGCGGACATGATTCGGGCAAAATCGGCGGAGAGAGCCGTACTGTCTCGATAGGTAGAATAGAAATTTCGGAGTCCGGCAAAAAACGCCGAGTCACCCACCAGGCCCCGAAGCTGGTGGAGCACCCAGGCGCCCTTCTGGTAATTGTTCGTATTGAGCAAACCCAGGAGGTCTGTCGCAGCAGAATCAAGGACCGGCCGCCCGCTGTTCTTCGAAGAAAAAATGTCCGCCGCTGCCTCCCGCATGGTTCGGGCAAACGCGGTATCGCCGTCGGCGTGGGCCCGCCACAGTGCGGACAGGTAGGTTGCGAATCCCTCCGAGAGCCAGAGGTGATGCCAGTCCGCTTCGGTGACGGCATTGCCAAACCACTGGTGGGCGGTTTCATGCGCCACCAGTGCTTCGTTCAGGCTCTTCTTGGCGTACAGTTTCTCATCGTAGAAGATGGCGGTGGAATTTTCCATTCCGCCGAAACGGGTGCTGGACTCCACGTGAGCCAGGCTGGCGTAGGGGAATGGACCAATCAGGCTGCTGAAGTAGTCGAGCATCTGGCCTGCCCGGCGGAACGGGCCGGCTGCGGCGTAGGCCGAGTCCTCGGGGTAGGTCCAGACAGTGAGAGGCACACATCGGACGCGGCAGGCAGCAGAAGGCAGCTCGGTGCGCGCCAGCTGTCCGATGCCGACCACCATCGTGTATACCGGAATCGGCCGGTCTACCCGGTAGTGCCAGACGAGATTGTCGTACGCCAGGGTGTCGACCTTCTCCAGCACGCCGTTCGCAATCACCTGCTGGCCAAGAGGCGCCTGTACGTGAAAAGCGACCGTTGCCTTGTCGCTGGGATGGTCCTGCGAGGGCAGCCACAGATGGGCCCGATCCGGCCAGTTGTCCGCGAAAATGGTGCGAGCGCCGTACTGATTTCTGCCGATGATAAGCCCGTCCCGGACATAGCCCCGGTAACGAACTCGAGTGCTCAGGGTGTCACCGGGCTGCTTCTGATGTGGTACCCCGACCCAGCCCTCGCTGCGGCCATAGAGGGTTCGCGCGAGTCGGGTATGCGGCTTGCCATCCACGAGTACCCGAATAACCCGCATGGCCGAATCCAGCTGCATCTCCACGACCTCCGTGGACCGAAGCCGCCAGTTGATCTGCACCTCACCGAGCACGTGGGTGCCGGTGTCGCTCGGGATCAGGGTGATGTCGTAGTGCAGCGCGTCGTGGACTGGCCGGATGGTGTCAGCCCGCACTGCGAGCGGAGAGGGCTGCAGGGCTTGCAGCTGGAGCAGGAGGAGCAGCATCCGACTCGTGTTCCTCCTCTATTTACCCAAACGCGCCCGGTAGAACTCGAGAATCCGGTTCCACGCTCTCTCCCGCTGGGGCGTGTCGTAGCCCTGACGGCCGGGCTTGAGGAATCCGTGGCCGGTGCCAGGATACATCTCGTAGGTAAATGTCTTCCCGGCTGACTGCATCTTGGCCGCCACCTCGGGCAGGCTGGCGTTGATTCGCTCGTCCTTCTCGCCGTACACTCCGAGAATCGGCGCCTTGATCCGCTTGAGGTCTGCGGTATCGGGCGCAGGACCATAGGCCACTACGGCGGCCATGAGCCTGGGATTGTTGGTGGCATAGCGGAAGCTTTGGCCCCCTCCCCAGCAGAACCCGATGGTCCCGATGTGGTCCTTCTGGACCGCAGGGAGTTTGTTGACATAACCGTAGGTCGCGTCGAGATCGGCGGTAACCCGCTCGGGCTCGAGCTCACCCACCAGCTTTCGGCCCTCGTCCTGATCCTTGGGTGTTTGCCCGTGTTTGGAGGAGAGCAGGTCGGGTACGATGGCGACGAAGCCTTCCTTCGCGAGACGATCGGCCACCGTAGGCTCCCAGTCGGTCAACCCGAAAATCTCGTGGATCACGATAACAGCAGGGGCCTTGGTTCCGCGCTCCGGATAGGCCACGTACGCCCGGATGGTCTCGTTCCCCTTCTTGATCTTGACCCACTCACCGTGAGTCGTGACCGAATCGTGTGCTGCCTCCGTCATCCCCTGGGCCGTGCCGCTTTGCCAAACGACTGTAGCGCCGGCAAACGCCGCTATCAACGACACCAGAGCGAATTCCGCCACGCCCCGTGCACCGGAGTACGTCATGGAGTCTCCCAGAACTGGACCTTGTTCGCCATCAGCTGCGGCACCGCCACCCGGGAGTCCTTCTCACTGAAATCGATATCGGCGGGGGAACCGATTCCCGCAGCCACCTTATGGGCCTGGCCCTGCTCCAGCACGAATAGGCTCGAGTCGGCCCAGCTGGTGACCAGGATTCGCCCATCGGGGAGTGTCACCACACCATCCTGCTGGCCAGGGCCCGATCCGAGCGATGTGACATCCTTGTCGCCAGGCTTCCACCCATAAATCCCTTTCCCCCCAAACGACACGATGACGAACCGGCGGTTTCTCGTGTCCCATGCTATGCCGTTGGGAGCCTCGAGCCTGGCCGACGTAAAAGCCGTCGTGGCGCCGCCCCTGGTGATTCGAAGGATCTGGTCGGGACCGGGATGGGACATCTCGCCCTTGGGACCAAAGATGATTCCCGTATCGGTCATGTAGACCGCGCCGTCGGGACCAATCGCCGCGCCATTCAGAAACTTGACCCGCCCCCGCGCGCTTACGTTCGCTATGGGTGCTCCTGTACGCTTGTTGAAGGCCCGGGCATAGTCGATGTCCGCTACCCAGAGAGTGTCGCCCTTGATGGCGAGGCCCTTCGGTGCATTCAGGGTGACACCCTTCTTGCCGCCTTCGATGAATTTCAGCTGGTACGGAGTGCCGTCCGGCCGGAGCCGGCTGATGTAGCCGTTATTGTCCTTGGTACTGGGGAGTCCATTCACGTTGGACACGAACCAGACATCGAGATCCCGATCGTAACGCGCCGACTCCGGACCTTGCAGGTTGGTGGTCTCGCCAACCTTGCGGAACATGCGACCCTGCTGTTCGTACACCGCGGCCGACTCCGCGAGCGCTCGGTCGTCGGCCACCGTCCGGCTGGAGTCGGAACGATTGCAGGCGAGGGCGGCGCCCGACGAGATCCCGAGCACAATGAGGCCTGCTATGCCAAACCGGGGGAACATGATTTCGTCTCCGTCAGGGTTGGGGCAAGTATAGGCGGGTAGGACCGTAAGCGGGTAGCGGGTAAGCGGGAAAGCTGGTAAAGCGGGTTTCCTAGCTCTCTTCCGCCGCACCGCCGGCACGCGCTACCTGATCGGCTC
>DASPKB010000451.1:0-3528 GCA_035628315.1 Gemmatimonadales bacterium
CGAGAGGAGGACGTCGATGCCGCCGCCGGAGCCGAGGTCGAGCACTGTCTCGCCCGAGTGCAACTCGGCGAGGGCTGTTGGGTTGCCGCAGCCCAGCGACGCAAGCACCGCGGTATCGGGAAGAGCCGCCGTCTCGGCTTCGGAGTACAGGTCTGAGGTGATCGGATCTTCCGCGCTGCCACCACAGCAGGTGGAGGAGCAGCAGGACGTCTTTGCGCCTTCACTCACCTCGCGCGCGGCCTTGCCGTACCGCTCCCGGACCAGGGACTTCATATCGGGCGTGCTCATGAGCCTATCCTCCTCATCAAGAAAAGTTGATATATTCTGCAAAAAAATCAGCAGCAGCCGCTCTTCCGCTCCGAGGGGGAGGGCGGCGCGGCCAGCTGTTCGAGTATTTGTCCCATTTCTTCCAGCCGATCGGTGTTCAGGGTGTAGTACATCCAGCGTCCGTCGCGGCGATCGGTGACCAGCTCGGCATCCTTCAAGACTTTCAAATGAAATGACAGGCGAGACTGGCCCGCATCGAGCGCGTCGGTCAGGTCGCAGACGCAGCGCTCTCCGAACCGGAGCCGCCTCAGGATGGAGAGACGGGTGGGGTCGGAGAGCGCGTGGAACAGCCGCGTTACCGATTCGGTGTCGGGGGCTCGAGTAGTCACACAATGGAATATATCAAGCAAAATTGATGTGTCAAGATGGACTGGAAGTTGTCGCCCCGTCAGGTAATTTGGACTTGGAATGAAACCGGATCACCCGGGCCACTCAGCGCCTGCCGCAGGCGTCGTCTCCGGCTCACTCAGCCAGCTCGCCTTTGCCGCAACGGTGCATTGCCTGACCGGTTGCGCGATCGGTGAGGTCCTCGGGATGGTTATCGGTACCTCACTCGGCTGGACCAACGCGGCCACCGTCGCGCTTTCCGTGGGGTTGGCGTTCTTCTTCGGGTACGCGCTGACGATGCGGCCGCTGCTCGCCTCCGGCCTCGCGACCGGCGCCGTGCTCAAGCTGGCGTTCGCGGCCGACACGGCATCGATCACGATCATGGAGATCGTGGACAACGCCATCATGCTGGCAATTCCCGGCGCGATGGAAGCGGGGCCGGGTAGTTTGCGATTCTGGGGAAGTCTCGCGATCGCACTGATCATTGCAGGCGCCGCGGCATACCCCGTAAATCGCTGGCTGATCGCGCGCGGCCGCGGCCACGCCGTAGTTCACCAGTTACACCAAAAGCAAGATCATCATCACAACCACTGAGGCTGCCCCTGTCCTTTCCGTTTCCCGCACCAGCCACCACGATCCTCGTCGTCGATGACGAGCGAATCTCCCGCCGAGTAGCCTATCGCATTCTCAGCGAGGAAGGCTACCGCGTTCTCGAGGCGGAAAACTTCGCGGAGACGCTGTCAGTGCTGGGCCAGGCCCGCGGCAGGATCGACCTGATCATGATCGATGTCGTGATGCCGGACTGCGATGGTGTGGAGCTGGCTCGTCGAATCCTGGAAGAGTGGCCGGACCAGCGCATCCTCTATATGTCGGCCCATCCAGCGGAAGTGCTGATGCGGCATGGGCTCACCACGCTGGACGTACCATTCCTCGCCAAGCCGTACACTCGAGACGAGGCCCTGGCGAAGGTCCGAGCCGCGCTTGAGCGTCGCCGGGTCAAAGCGAAGGATCCATTGGTGGAGCGGCGCAAGCAGCTCGACATCGACTCGGGGTAATCTGCGCACTCCCCGATCAGTGCCGATCCCTGCATCCGGAAAGGCGGGTAGCGGGACCATCCGTCGGTTTTCTGGGCAGCGAACGATACCGGCCTCCGCCCTCAACGACTTAGGGCACCGCCTCCCTCCAGGTGTCTAAACCATCAACAAAGAATCGGCTGGTGGGTGCCTCAGGCCACCAGGCAACACATGGAAAAACAACAACTTAGCCCGGGATCCCCTGGCTCGGCCCCTGCTTTAGAGCAAGCCGCTTCGCACCCTAGCCCGGAGCCCTCGTGAACGCAGGTCTCAGGAAGGTGAACCTGGTCTCAGCATCCGCCGTGCTTCTGCTCGTTGCGCTGACCGCAAATGCGGAGGCGCAGGTGGGCATTCGTTCGGGCGTGGCGCAGGTAACATTGCTGGCGCGGAGCGCTCCCCAGAGCACGCTTCCGGCATTGCTGCCGGTTCGGGAGACCGGCCGATCGGGGACCATTGTCGAAGCGGCGGTAAACGTTCGCTGGGGTGCCAACACGGATCACCGGCTGGTCATCCGGCGCGCGGCTCCCGCCGGCAGGATCTGGGTTCAGGATGTGAACGGGGTGTACCAGGAGCTAAGCGGCGGGGCGGTGGTTGTCGCAAAGGATGGCGCAGGCTTGCGCGAGCTCGAGGTGCGCTATCGAATCGAAGTGCTGGAGAACGAGAAGCTCACCGGAGCGCCGCCGGTCCGCTACGAGATAGCGGTGAATCCCACCATCTGAAGATCACTTCGTAAGTCTTTCGTCCGTACCTCATTCCTGCTTTCTGTACTCTCCAGACCGCCGCGGAACCGGGGACACGCGATACTCGGCACCGCGCTCCTCGATCCGGACCTTGAAGCTGACCCGGATGTCTTCCGCGACGCCCTCCTGGTTCAGCACCTCCACCAGCTGCCCGGCTGTGAGATGCCGGATCATCGCCTCCTCAACCCATAGCGCGCGCGACCTGCCATCCAGCTGGCCCTCTTCCTGCCACACATAGAACCCGATCTCGGGATCCATCTCCCATCGGGCCGGTCCTACATGCCAGCCTCTCTTCTTCATCCAGGCCGAGACCGCGGCGTCGATCTCAGGAGGAACCGGGGAATGTGTCAGTTGAACGCTGCCCTGTGAGTTGGTTCAGGAGAATACCGGGTCCCGGTAGGATTGTCACCATTCAGCCCTGAGTTACGTCTTCAATATCATATCGGCGTAATCCGCCCGGAACCTTTCTCCTATTCCCGACATTCTACCCTCCGATAGCTCGCCATAACCAAGTGATCAGAGCTCGGAGGTATGCGTGTCCGGAGCTGAAGCTCAGCGGCTGTCCGATGATGAGCGGCGGATCAGAAACTGGAAACGATGGGGGCCGTACCTTGCGGAACGGCAATGGGGCACCGTGCGGGAGGACTATTCGGCATCGGGCGAAGTGTGGGACTACTTCCCCCACGACCATGCCCGCAGCCGCGCCTACCGCTGGGGTGAAGACGGCCTCCTCGGCATCTGCGACCGACAGGGACGGCTCTGTTTCTCCCTAGCTCTGTGGAATGAGCGCGATCCCATCCTCAAGGAGCGGCTCTTCGGCCTGACGGGTCCGGAAGGAAACCACGGGGAAGACGTGAAGGAGGCGTACTTCTACCTCGACTCCACTCCCACTCACTCGTACCTCAAGGCACTCTACAAGTATCCGCAGTCCGAATTTCCCTACGAGCAGCTGGTTCGCGAAAACCGCGCGCGGAGCAAGGCCGACCCGGAGTACGAGCTGGTCGACACCGGGGTGTTCGATCAGAGCCGCTACTTCGACGTCGTCGCCGAGTACGCCAAGG
>DASPKB010000452.1:0-8276 GCA_035628315.1 Gemmatimonadales bacterium
AGCGGTGACTCTCACCCTTCATGGAAACGACCATGCTCGGCTACGACTGGCCTCAGCTGCATGCAGCTCTCAACGATCTTCCAACCGCCTTGCTGCTGACCGCAGTTCTGTTCGAGCTGATCGCAGTGGTGGCTCGGCGGCCGGGCTTTCGCCAGGTCAGTTTCTGGACCCTGATCGTAGGCGCGGTTGGGGGGGCGGCCGCAGTAATCTCCGGGCTGCAGGCCGAAGAGCACATTGAGCATGGCGAGGCGGTGCACCAGGTAATGGAAACCCACGAGCAGCTTGGGTTGATCACTCTCGGCGTATTCGGGGTGCTGGCGCTCTGGCGAATCCTGCGGGAGCGGCGGATGGGGTCGCTGGAGCGCGCTCTGGCGCTGATTCTCTCGTTGGGCGGCGCCGCTGTCCTGTTCGTCACCGCAAACTATGGGGGCCGGCTGATTTTCGAGCACGCGGCGGCAATCCCCAGCAGAGTACTGCAAAACGAGCTGCAGCAACGCACCGGAGAGCACGAGCACAGCGGCGAGGCCGGTCACACGCATCCTGCCTCTGACTCGATGTCCGCCTCGCCGCTCCCAGCCGCGCAGCCGGCCGTGGATTCGACGGGAACTCGACCTCATACGCATGCGCCCGGCACGCCACAGCACGATCACTGAGGGCGGCGCCGTTCCGTTTCTGCTCGCGCTGATCGCAGCGCTCGCCTGCCGGCCAAACACCACCCGGCCGGGTTTGGTACCTCTACCGGACGCGGCCGGCACCGAAATCCGGCTGACCCCTCGCGAGGCTACTCGTAATCTCGCCGAAGCCTTGCGGGCCGACTCGATCCCCATCCGCCGCGTTGCACTGCGGGATGCTTACCTGGAAAGCGGCTGGTTCGACACCCAGACCCGGCGGCCGGCTCCGGCCGCGCGGGCTCTTGGACCCGGCGTGGTGCAGGTTCGAGCCTGGGCCGATCCCGCCCGGCCCGGCAGCAGTCAGGTCGTGGTAGAGACGACGTACCGGGCCATGCTGGACCCCTCCCTTCCCCAACGGGAACTGGAACGGCAGGTTGCCAGGAATCATCCAGTTGCGGAGGATGTAGAAGGAGTGCTTCGGCGGATGGTCGAGCGATATGGAGGACCGCCGGTTGCACCGGCCCCAGCTTCAGCGCCCGCGGCCCGGCCTGAGGAAAAGAATGCGGATTAAACGGAAGAGCTAAAGTACGTAGGACTGGACCCAGCGCTCGAGCTGCCCGAGATCGAGCGTTGCGTCCTTGCAGGGCCCCACCGGAAGAGTCATCGTCAAGCCGAGCACCGGTATCTTGCCGGCCACGTCGTGCAGCCCGCTCACCATGTCGCGCTCGCAGGCCACGGCTACCACCGCCCGCGGACGGCGCTCTCGAATTACCCGGCGTGCCAACTGCCCCCGCGTTGCCACGAAGACCGGAACACCATACTTGCCGGCGATGCCCAGCACGCCGTCGAGCGTGACCTTGGAGAGACAGCGCGGAATGAGGAGTAGCAGCTCACCCTGGCCTACCTTCCGATTCCGCATCGCGGCAAGCGCATTGTAGACCTTTACCGCCGCGTTCTCCACCCAATCCCTGCGTCCGAACTGACTTGCCGTCCGGGAGGTCAACCGCATGAGCCGAAGAAACAGTCCTCGCTCGGCGAGCTTTTCGGGCAGCAGCGGCCGCTCGATATAAAACGAGAGGAACAACACGGCCCACCAGGTCCAGAGCAGGGCTGCGCTCAATAACAGCACGGTCCACAGCACCGATGGGGCGACGGAATGCACCGCCTCGATCCGAGGAGCGAGCAGGTACAGTCCCGCTGCTGTGACTGTGAGAAGCGCGACCAGGGTCAACGCCGACCAGGCGAAGAAGAGTGCCGGAGGCGAGTCGTAGTTTCCCTGGTTGGGGAGCGGCTTGCCGTCCCACTCATCCCACTCGTGGCCCAGCCGGCGGTCGACATCGATGTGTATCAGTTGGGCGCGGGGAACCTCAGCCATAGATCACAAGATAGTTAGCTTAGGGCCATGCTGCCTCAACCCCCGATTCGTGGTGCGTATCGCACCGATTCCAGAGCCCGCGCGGCCTACGCGGAAGGTGCCGGGATCTATCGGATTATTCCAGAGGCCGTGTGCCTGCCCGCCGACGTTGCGGACCTCACCGCGGTAGTCTGCTGGGCAGCCGATCACCGGATCCATCTGATTCCCAGGGGAGCGGGCAGCGCCATGGGGGGAGGCAATGTCGGCAGCGGTGTCGTTCTCGACCTGACCCGAATGACCGATCGTCGCCTCGAGATCGACCCGGGCACCAGACGAGCGGTGACCAGCGCGCCAGTCACTCTGACTTCACTGAACCAGGCAGCCAGCCAATATGGACTGCGGCTGCCGCCCGACCCATCGAGCGGCCGCTGGGCCACACTGGGGGGCATGGTGGCGACCAATGCCGCGGGAGCGAGGTCTGTGCGATTCGGCAGCGTGCGCCGCTGGGTCGAACGGCTCTCGCTGCTTACGGCAGATGGCGAGCTGCTTCGGCTCAGCCGGGGTGAGCCACCGAACCTTGCTATCCAGGCGGTGCGCCGTTTCATGCAGACGGCTGCCCCGGAGCTTCGGGCCGCTCAAATGGAGATCGCCACCCGCTTTCCCCGGACCCGCAAAAACTCCTCGGGCTATGCGCTAGACACCTACCAGGAGTCTGGCGATCTGTTAGATCTGGTCATCGGCTCCGAAGGAACCCTCGGCATCGTCACAGAGATCGAATGGAGACTCGATCCCATACCCTTACATCGTGCGGCGGTGAGGGTAGCACTTCGTTCCTTGGATTCCTTGGCCGGCGCGGTCGAGGCAATGCTCCCGTCTATGCCCTCAGCAATCGAGCTACTGGATCGAAGCTTCCTTGATCTGGTGGCCACCGACACGCCCGCCGGGCCCGGGCTGCGCTTTCCATCGGTTGAGGCAGTGTTGCTGGTCGAGCTGGAGCGCGACGACCCCGACTCGCTGCGCGAGGCACTCGAGACCATTACCGCGCGCTTGCGTCCAATCGCGTACTCAGTTGATACGGCGTTCTCCGAAGTGGCCGCCGAGCGCCTGTGGGCGGTTCGTCACGCGGCAAGCCCGATGCTCGCGTCGCTTCCTCCCAGCCGCCGCTCGCTGCAGGTCATCGAGGATGCCTGTGTGCCGGTGACCAGAATGGGCGAGTACGCTCACCTCGTCCGAGAGTCGGCGGCTGCTCGAAGCATCCCGGTCGTGATGTTCGGTCATGCGGGTGACGGACACCTTCACGTCAATCTGCTCCCGGACATTGACCAACCAGGCTGGGAATCGAGAGTGGCGAGTCTCCTGGAGGAAGTCACCGGCGCGGTGGTCTCCCTCGGGGGGACGACGTCAGGAGAGCACGGTGACGGTCGGCTTCGGGCCTCGAGTCTGGCCCAGGTATATGGGGCGGATATCGTCTCTCTATTCCGACTGGTGAAGAATGCCTTCGATCCGGCCGGCCTGTTCAATCCTGGCGTCATCCTTCCCGACAATGAGCCGCCGATCAGCCGGCTCAAGGTCGGCGCCGGCGCTGCCCCGCTTCCCGCCGATATCGAGCGCAGCTTGAGAGAGATCGAGGTGGGTGGTGGCTATGCGAGGTCGCGGCTGGAGCTGGCGGGAGATGTCACTAGTCGCTAGTCACTGGTCAACGGTGGCTAGTTCTACCACTTTAACGGCTCTATCCTGGACTGAAAGCTCATGACCCTCACCAATGACCAGCGAGTAGCGACCAGCGACTCCATGCAAATTCTCCGAGAACCCCGTGTGACGCTGATCGCCCGGCCTCAGTTCCTGGAGCCGTCCCACCTGCCGGTTCAGTGGAAGGGAGAGTCCAGCGACGGCGAACGGATAGCCGAGTTCGCGGGCAGGTTGTGCTACATGAGCCAGCACAATCCCGCGGGCCGGACCACGGCCGAGTATCTGCGCAACATTCTGCGCCAGGGCCACGGCTCGGTCTTCGAGCATTCCACCTACGTCATGCTCATCGAGGGGATATCGCGCTCCTGTAGCCACGAGCTGGTGCGGCACCGGGCCGGCTTTGGATTTTCGCAGCTCTCCCAGCGCTACGTGGACGAATCGCACGCCGCCTTCGTCATGCCTCCCGCCATCATGGGTGATGCGGCGTTGGAGGCAGAGTGGACCCACCAGGTGGAGACCGCACAGGCGGCTTACGTGGCCGCGGTCGACCGCCTGATGACGCGCTATGAGTGGGTGGAAGACAAGGTCCATCGGAGAAAGATGGCGCGCGAGGCTGCCCGCAGCGTGCTGCCCAATGCCACCGAGGTGAAGATCGTGGTGAGCGCGAACGTCCGGGCCTGGCGTACGATGCTCGAGCTGAGATTGGGCGAAGGGGCCGAGCTCGAGATCCGCCGGATGGCGGTCGCGTGTCTCCGGGTGCTGCAGAAGGAGGCGCCCGCCCTCTTCGCCGACTTCGAGATCTATCGGTCCTCAGAGGGCGGAGAAGCCGGTCGAGTGGGCTTCCATAAGGTCTAGTCACGCGTCGCGAGTCACAGTCACGGCTTCGAAAATGGAGCGCTGCCTTTCTCCAGATCGAGGACTCGCGACTCGAGACTCGCGACTACCTTCGAAGTTCATCCCCACTTTTTCTGAAAAAACTATTGTGCCCCCAAAACGTTTTTCTTACTTTAGTTGCGTCGATAGCATGAACTCGTCCTGGCTCGTCTCTCGCGGACGGCCTTTTTTGTAGAGGAGAAGATTTGGCAGTTCGGATCGGACTCGCCTTCAATCTCAAACCCGAGGCGCCGGCTAACCCAGCCGGGGCAAACTCCGACTCCCCCTCGTCCGACGAGCCTCCCAGTCGGGCCCTCCGACCAGACCTCTCTCAACCAGACCTGTACGCCGAGTGGGACGAGCCCGCCACCATCAATGCGGTGGAGCGGGCGCTCAGCACTGTGGGCAAGGTCTATAGGCTCGAGGCCAACAGCAGCTTTCCTGCAAGGCTCGCGCTGCTCCGTCCCGACTTCGTCTTCAACATCGCCGAGGGTCTCTACGGTCCCAGCCGTGAAGCCCACGTTCCGGCGATCTGCGAGTTCCTGGGAGTGCCTTATCACGCGAGCGATCCGCTGACGCTGGGTCTTGCCCTTCACAAGGGCCGGGCCAAGGAGATCCTCTCCTATCATGGCGTCCCTACGGCGCCGTTCGTCGTAGCGAAGTCGCCGGCCGATGCGCGCCGGGTGACGCTCCCCTTCCCGCTCTTCGTCAAGCCGGCCTTCGAAGGTTCGGGCAAGGGTGTCACCACCAAGAGTCTCTGTAAGAACCGCTCGCAGCTCGTGCGGCAGGTCTCCCACCTGATCGCCACCTACGCCGAGCCGGTGATCATCGAGACGTATCTGCCCGGGCAGGAGTTCACCGTCGCCATCCTCGGCAACGGCAGCGAAGCTTTCTGTTTGCCGATTATCGGCATGCGATTTGATATGCTGCCGAAGGGTGCTCCACCGATTTACGGCTATGAGGCAAAGTGGATCTGGGATACCCCGAGCAATCCCCTGGAGATCTACGAGTGTCCGGCCAACATCTCCGAGTCTCTCGCCGAGGAAATCCGGGCGGCGGCCCTCGGAGCCTACCACGCCCTGGAATGTCGTGACTGGTGCCGCGTCGATATCCGTTGCGATGCCGCCGGTCGCCCCATGGTCGTCGAGCTCAACCCGCTGCCGGGCGTTTTGCCCGACCCGCGGGACCATTCCTGTTTTCCCAAGGCCGCCGCGGCGGCCGGAATGAGCTACGACGATCTCATCCGCGCCGTCGCCGACATCGCCTGGCGGCGGATCAGCGGCCGTTCACTCCTGGCGGAGGTGGCCTGATGAAAGTCGCGATCCTCTTCGATGCCGGCAGCGAAGAGTGGAGTCCCCAGGACGTGGCCGCGGTGGTGGCCAACGTCCACGAGGTGCGCGACGTGCTCCGGCGTCGGGGGCACGAGGTCGAGCTGCTCCCCGTTCGTTACGGCGACTTCCGCTGGCTCTCCCGGGTTCGCCGGGCCGATCTGGTCTTCAATCTCTGCGAAGGGATCAACGGCCACGCCCGGTTCGAGGACCTGGTGGTCGGCACCCTGGAGCTGACCGGCGTTCCCTTCACTGGCTGCCGCGCCTGGCCCACCACGGTCTGTCATCGGAAGCACGTGGCCAACACGCTGCTCTCCTCTGCAGGCCTTCCGGTGCCGGCCTTCACCCTGGCGCAAGCCAACAAGACTCCGATGGAGTTCCCCCTCCCTGCCATAGTCAAGCCCGCCGCCGAAGACGCCAGCGTAGGGATAGACAACAGCGCCGTCTGCACCAGCAAGCGCGCATTGAAGCGCCGGGTGGCCCAGATGCTGGAGCAGTTCGAGGAAGTCGTGGTTCAGGAATACGTCGCCGGTCGGGAGTTCAACGTGGGCTTCGTGGGGAACCGCATGCTTCCCATCGCGGAGATCCGGTTCGACGACCTGCCCGACGGCACCTGGCCCATCGTGAGCTATGCCGCCAAATGGATCCCGGGAAGTCCCGAAGACCAGGGCACGATCCCGGTGTGCCCGGCCGAGCTCGATGCCGAGCTGTACGGGCGCATCGTACAAGTGGCGCGGAACGCCTGGGAGCACATGGCCAATTCGGAGGGCTACGGCCGGATCGACATGCGTCTGAGTGAGGACGGCCAGCCGTACGTGCTCGAAGTCAATCCGACCCCCGACCTTTCCAGCAATGCCGGCCTTGCCCGCATGGGCCGGGCGTTCGGCTGGAGTTACGACGATCTGGTCATGCACATCGTGGACGAGGCTCTCACTCGCTCGCAGAGCCATCGGGCCGCCGCCGCTCTGGTCAGTGGGGTCTCCGCCGCGTGAGCGGCACCATCGTTTCGTTTCAGCTTCGCCATCTCACCGCCGCCGACCGGGACCGGATCGAGGAGATCACCCGTTCGACCGGTCTCTTCCGCGAGGATGAGATCCTGGTCGCGCTCGAGGTCTTCGACGAGGCAACAGGCGGATCGCCGGCTAACACCTATTCAGTGCTCGGCGTCGAGTTCGATAATCGGGTCGCCGGGTGGATCTGCTGGGGACCGACTCCCTGCACGCAGGGCACCTACGACCTCTACTGGATGGCGGTCGATCCCGAGCTACAGGGCACCGGGATCGGAACCGCGCTGTTGACGGAGATGGAGCGACGTCTGGAAGGAGTCGCCCGGCTCATCGTCATCGAGACCGCCGGCCGGCCGGATTACGGCCCTACCCGAGCCTTCTACCAGGCACGGGGATATTCGCCGGTCTCCAGGATCCCGGACTTCTACGCGGCGGGAGATGATCAGCTGGTCTTTGTGAAAAGAGGCGGGGAAGCGGGAACGCGGGAAGGCGAGGAAGGAAGTGCTAAGGTAGAAGGGTAAGCCGTCACGCCGGAGGCGTTATGGAAACCTGGCAGGAAGTCCTCAAAAAAAATTCAATCGCCTCCCTCGAGGCGTTGGCTCAGAAGTTCGGACCCGAGAACTTTCCCGAGCTCGACCGCCTGCGGCAGGCGGCCGACAACTTCGAGTTCCGGATCTCGCCGGCCATGGTGGACCTCATCAAGTCGCCGGATGACCCCATCTGGCGGCAGTACGTGCCTTCGGTCGAGGAGCTGGACGTGGTGGACGGGATGGTAGACTCGCTCAACGAGGACGCCGACAGCCCGGTTCCCAATATCACCCACCGCTATCCTGACCGGGCGCTCTTTCTGGTCTCGCCGGTCTGCGCAACCTACTGCCGGTTCTGCACCCGGCGGCGCAAGGTTGGTGATCCGGAAAAGATCCCGATGTCGCAGTTCGAGAGCGCCTTTCAGTACCTGGAGGCGCACACCGAGATCCGGGATGTAATCATGTCGGGAGGGGACCCGCTGCTGCTCAATGACCGCCGGCTGGAGGCGATCCTTACCCGGCTCCGCGCCATTCCTCATCTCCAGATTATCCGGATCGGAAGTCGCATTCCCTGCCACCTGCCCGAACGGATCACGCCTGAGCTGTGCGCGATGCTGAAGCGGTTCCACCCGCTCTTCATCAACACCCACTTCAACCATCCGGACGAGCTCACGCCGGCAGCTGTTGCGGCGCTGGGTAGGCTGGCAGATGCGGGGATACCACTGGGTTGCCAGACGGTACTGCTCAAAGGGGTCAACGACACCCCCGAGGTCATGACCAAGCTGATGCACCGGCTGCTGATGGCCCGGGTGCGGCCCTACTACATCTATATGGCCGACCAGGTGGCGGGTGCGGAGCACTTCCGCACCACTGTCCAGACCGGCATC
>DASPKB010000453.1:0-9646 GCA_035628315.1 Gemmatimonadales bacterium
GTGTTCTGCCGGTTCGCCGGCTGTAACCTGTGGACCGGCCGAGAAGAAGATCGAGCGGACGCAGTTTGCCGGTTCTGCGATACCGACTTCGTGGGTCTCGACGGCCCTGGCGGGGGACGGTACGGATCGGCGGACCAGCTCGCGGACGCCGTGGCGCAGTGCTGGCCCGAGCCGGCAGGCAGCCGGCTGGTGGTCTGCACCGGAGGGGAGCCACTGCTGCAACTGGATGAACCGCTGATACACGCCCTACATCAGCACGGCTTCGAGGTGGCGGTGGAAACCAACGGGACTCAGGTGCCGCCCGGCGGCATCGACTGGCTCTGTGTGAGCCCGAAGGCTGGCACCGAGCTGGTGGTGCAGAGCGGCAACGAGCTGAAGCTGGTGTTTCCTCAGCAGGGTGCCGCACCCGCTGATTTCGAGCAGCTGGCCTTCGAGCACTTCTTTCTGCAGCCGATGGACGGCCCAAACCGCGACGCGAACACCGCCGCTGCCCTGCAATACTGCCTGGACCATCCGCGCTGGCGGCTCAGTCTCCAGACGCATAAGCTTCTGGGAATTCCATAGCGGGGATGCGGGACAGCTAAGCGATTTGCCTCCCCGCTTCTCCGCTCCCCCCTTCCCCGCTGACAATGAACGGCTATTCCGACCGCATCAATCACGCGCTCGCCTTTGCCGCGAAGTATCATGGAGCGGTTGCCCCGGCCGGAGCGGGCATGGCGTACCTTGCCCATCCGGCGAACGTCGCCATCATCCTGGCCCGATACGACTGCGATCAGATAACCATCGTCGCAGGAATCCTGCACCACGTGCTGGAGGAGACGCTGCCGGACAAGCGCCCCGAGCTGGAGCGGAAGATCGTGGACAAGTTCGGCCCGGTCGTTCTGGCGGTAGCGAAGGACGCGCTCGAGCCCAAGTTCGACCGGCGGGGTGGTGAGCGCGCGTGGCAGGCCCGCAAGCAGGAATATCTGGCCCAGCTCGCCATCGCCGAGCCGCGTGCGCTGGACATCTGCGTTGCGGATGAAATTCACGTCTGCGGCTCGACCATGACGGCGCTCCGCCGGCTCGGCGTCGAGTATCTGCGCACCGTCTCCCGCGCCGGATCGGAACAGACCATCTGGTGGTATCGCTCGATGTTGGAGATACTGACCTCCCGCTCTGACTGGCCGCAACGGGAGATGATGTCGGAATTGCGGCTGATGAGCGCCGACCTGGTCCGAAGTCTTCGCCAGCGGGAGGTCGACCTGTGAGATCTGTCGCCCTGGCGATGCTGCTGGCGCTCACCGCCTGTGTCAGTTCCGCTCCACCACCAATTCCCCTCAAACCGGTCCGCTTTCTGGTGCTGAACGATGTGTTCACGCCCGATACCCTGCCGGACGGGAGGGGCGGGCTGGCCCGGGTTGCCACCATCCGGCGGCGACTGGATGACCAGGGACCGGTCTTGTTCGTGCTGGCCGGAGACTTCCTGGATTCCACGACGGCCGCCCGTGACCAGGGCCGCGCCATGGTGAACATCCTGAACCGGGCCGGGTTGGACTATGCCACCTTTGGAGAGCGCGCGTTTCAGCTCGACCCGGATGCGCTGACCGCCCGGATCGGTGAATCGGAGTTCACCTGGCTGTCGGCGAACTGCACCCGCCCCGATGGCACCGCCTTTCCCAAGGCTCTGCCCTGGGACACTGTGCGGGTGTCGGGTCATAAGGTGGGGGTCTTCGGTCTCACCCTTCAGGGGATCTACCCTGGGGGTCTTCGATGCTCCAACCCCGACACAGCTGCGCACCGAACCATCGAGACGCTCGCGTCCGAGGGAGCCGAGCTGATAGTCGCCGTAACCCATCAGCCCATGAGCGCCGACCGGAACCTGCTGTCACGTGAGCCCCGGCTGGATCTGATCCTGGGGGGACACGACGGATCGGCGCAGGATTCGGTGGTGTCCGGCCGGCACGCGGTCAAGGCCGACTCCAACGCCCGCAGTGTTCAGTTCGTCACCTTGTGGGGGGGCAAGGGTAGCTGGAGGCAGGCCGTCGGACTGGTTCGGGTAAACGCCGGTATCCCGGGCGACACTGCCGTCGCCCCGGCCATTGCGCGGTGGCGAGCGGCGGCCCCCTGAAAACACGAATCCCGGCCGAGCTGTGGCTCGCCGGGACCAGGCAGCTTTAGCAGTTTTGATCACCCAGGCTGCAAAGCCGAAAATCCCTGGGGCCCATATGGGCTATGTCGCAACTCCTTACAAGCTAACGGGTCAGAGCCTCGGGCACAACCCACCGGCTCCCTCGGCTAGCGGGGGTCGAGTATTATAGGGCCATGGGTTTGACCCCGTATCCACCCATCACCACCATCCCGAGCGCCTTTGCCGCAGCCTGCCGGCTCTCCCGAACCGAAGGGGAGCTGTTCGAGCGTTGCCGCATCGCCCTGGTCCGGCGGTTTCAGAGCGAGCGCATCTGGCTGAACCTGACATCCCCGGCCAACTCTCAAACCCGGGTGGGCCCGTCGGCCGGTTTCGAGGGCGCGCTGGAGGTGGCTCGGCTCGCCAGCGGGCAGACTGAGGTGGTCATCCACGCAGACCCCCTGGTCGCCGAGGAGATGCGGCCGGTGGCAATGTCGCTCGCGCTGGGGCTAAGTGTGGTTCTGGAGCTTCGAAGCATCCTCCTCGAGCGGCAGGCCGCGCTCGACGATGCCGTTTTCCAGCTTCGAGCGCTCCGGCAGGTGGCCCGGCTGCTCTCGTCGGTGCATTCAACCGAGGAAACCGAGCAGCTCATCCTGGACTTCATGGCGGAGGTGTTTTTTGCCTGGTGGGCCTGCCTCTACCGGCCTGAGGGCGAAACCTACGTGCCGACGGTGTTTCGCTCGCTGAACGACCGGCTCCGGCCCGCCCCGATCGACCGGTCAGCCCTGGACCTGGCCCTGCCGCCGGGCAGCACTGCGCTGGGCGACGACGTCTCGCTCGCGCAGCTGGTGGGTCCTGGAGCGGAGCTGGTAGTGCCGCTCGATGCCGGCGCCGAACGCATGGCGGTGCTGGTGCTGGGCTCCCGAATCAGCGACAAGCTCTATGGCCGAGCCGAGTCGGAGCTGGCCGCCACGCTGTCATTCGCGGCCGCCATCGCCCTCAAGAACTCCGAGCTGGTGGAGCAGCTGCACAGCGCGGCCACCACCGATGAGCTGACCGGCCTGTGTAACCGGCGGGCGCTGGAAGACCGGCTGGCGGCGGAGATCTCCCGCAGCTTGCGGCACCAGCTCCACACCAGCGTGCTCCTGCTGGACCTCGACCGCTTCAAGGTCGTGAACGACACTATGGGGCACGCGGCAGGCGACCGTCTGCTGGTCCAGGTAGGCCAGGTGCTCCGCAAACAGTGCCGGGCTCTGGATGTCGTGGGCCGTCTTGGTGGAGATGAGTTTCTGGTGATCCTGCCGATGACCAAGCCGGCAGAGGCCCGGGTGTTCGTGGCGCGGGTGCAGGCGAGTCTCCGGGAAATAGAGAAGAGCAATCCGGAGTTTGGGGCATGCACCCTGAGCATGGGAATTGCCGAGTCGCCCCAGCACGGCACCACGGTGAGCAGCGTGCTCGCCGCCGCGGACAGTGCCCTATATCGGGCCAAGCGGGGCGGCAGGAACACAGTCGAGGTCGCGGAGGGCTGACCCATTTCACAATCAGAGTTTACCCTGCTGGGGGACGCGATCTGGCTGGATTTCGTGAATACCGCGAACGGCCGCATCCCTTCGCCTCCAGACCTGCTGCCGGACGAGGCTGCCCTGCACCGATGGGCCCAGGCGCAGAGCCTCGACGGAAGTGACGACCTGCCTTCCCTGGCGGAAGCACTCCAGCTTCGGGACCGCCTGACTGCGCTGGCGGTTGCTATGGATCTGGGCATGCAGCCGCCGGCAGGCTCGATCGTGGCGATCAACCAGCAGCTCGCGCGGCATTCAGGATCCCATCAGCTTACCCGCACCGGCGGTGAGTGGAAGCTCCGCTTCGCGCCCGTGCAGCGGCCCCCGCTGCTGCAGACGATTGCGCAGTCCGCCGCCGCTACCCTCGCCACTCCGCTGGTGTACGTCCGCCGCTGCGCGGGCCAAGGCTGTTCGCTTTTCTTCACGGATGATTCACCCACTCAGAGTCGGCGCTGGTGCAGCATGGCGGTGTGCGGGCGCGAGGTGAGAATCGAACGGCGTCGCGGGCTGCTGCGCTGACCGGGCTCGAGCCGCTCCGGTACTTCCAGCGCACTCACGCCGCGCTCGGCAACCGCTACCGGTTGGAGCGCACAGTGGCGGCCACCCCGGAGCAGGTTCTTTTCGAAGCCTACGATCTGATCCTCAAGCGCAGGATCAGCCTGCGAGTCAACTTCTACAGCGATCCGGCAATCCGGGCGTGGTTTCTCCGGGAAGCCGAGGCGTTGAGCCGGCTGGATCACCCCGCCATTCGTCACGTCTACGATGCCGGGATCATCGGCGACCTGGCTTACCGGGTGGGCAACTGGATTGAAGGGGAAGGACTGCAGCAGGCGCTCCATCGCGGCCCCAGACCGATCCCCATGGTCCATACGCTGGCGCGTGACATCCTCGGTGCACTGGAGCACGCGCATGGCTACGGCATCATTGTTCGACGTATCGTCCCGCCTTCGGTTCTGCTGAGCACGGCCGGCCGCGCTACCATCACCGATCTCCGCTTCTGCAGCTACACCCTTCCAGCGATTCCTCCGGGTACCGTCCCGACAGCGTTGGCCTACATGGCGCCGGAGGTTCGTGACGGCTCCGCGGGCGATGCGACGAGCGATGTATACACGGCCGGCGCGCTGCTGTACGTCGCCATCACCGGGCAGGAACCACCACTCGACCCTGCAGCACTCCGCCGTCCCACCGAGCTGCGGCCGGCCTGCACCCGAGCGATCGAGCGAATCATCCTCCGGGCCATGCGTCCGGCCCAGGACGACCGCTATCTCACGGCCGCGGAGATGCTGGAGGACTTCGCCTCGGACGCGGGCATCTTCGAGACCCCGGTGTTGACGGTAAGTCAGGGTTCGGTGGCGGATGCAGAGGACAATGCGCGCTGGGAGAAGCGGCTCCGGCGGGCGCTGGGCGACGATTACGAGCTGCTGAGCCTCATGGGCACCGGAGGATTCGGCAGGGTCTACCGGGTGCGCGATCTCCATCTGGAGCGGGAAGTAGCACTGAAGGTGCTGCAGCCGCTGCTGACCCGCGACCCTGAAGTGGTGGAGCGGTTCCGCCGAGAGGCGCAGCTCGCGGCGGGACTCAGCCACCCCAACATCGTGAACATCTACGACATCGGCGGGCGGTCGGGGCTGCTGTGGTACACGATGAAGCTGATCAACGGTCCGAGCCTGGCCCAGCTGGTAGAGCGGGAGGGCCCGCTGCCGCTGGACCGGGTGCTCCGCATCCTTCGCGAGGCGCTGTCGGCGCTGGCACATGCGCACGGCTCCGGGCTGGTGCACCGGGACATCAAGCCGGAGAACATGCTGATCGATGAGACCGGCAGCCTGCAGATTACGGACTTCGGACTGGCCCTGGCGCTTAGAGGGAAATTCGGCGGCGCCACCAGCCAGAGCGGCACACCCCAGTTCGCCAGCCCGGAGCAGCTGCTGGGGGAGCGGGTCGACCAGCGTTCCGATCTCTACAGTCTGGCGGCCGTGGCCTACTATGCGCTGCTGGGCGCGCCGCCGTTTCCGGGACACACGGTGGAGCAGGTGCTCGCCAAGCAGACGACGGATCAGTTCCCGACCTCACGAGGCCGGCGAGAGGACGTGAGCGAGGGGCTGGAGCAGGTTCTGGATCGGGCGCTGAGGTCGGACGTGAGCCAACGCTATCCGTCGGCCGCCGAGTTTCTGCAGGCCGTCAATCAGGCGGCAAACCAGATTGCAGGGAACGTGCCGCGTGAGCCGGTCAGCGACTGGGCCCGGGCCGCGGCTCGCTGGCTTCGCGGCTCCCCCCTTGACTAAAAATGCTCGTTATACAGATTTGTCCGCGCGATTAGTACCCAATTGCAGGTCTGACCGATCGAATCTTTCGAATGGCATCCAAGACCCGGGACATCGCCCTCGGGTCTTTCATTTTTTATGACGCAGGACAGGCCTGCGCTCATAAAAACTCGGTGACCGGACTCTCCGGCGCCGGCGCAGGCAAAACAAACATGGAGTAGGCGCAATGGCTCGCACAATCGGCACGGTGAAGTGGTTTAACGACGCAAAAGGTTTTGGTTTCATCACCCCGGAGAATGGGGACAAGGATTGCTTTGTCCATCACACCGCCATCAAGGCGGAAGGCTTCCGCAGCCTTTCCGAGGGCGACCGGGTTGAGTTCGACATCGTGCAGGGTGCGAAGGGCCCCGCCGCCGAGAACGTGACCAAGGTGAAGTAACCCGCACCTCGTGGTGCGGGAAGCAAAAGGCCGCTCGAGAGAGCGGCCTTTTTGTTGTCATTTGTGCCGGTAGATTACCCGGCCTCTTGTGAGATCATAAGGCGAGAGCACCACGCTCACCCGATCTCCTTCCAACACCCGAATCTTGAACTTGCTCATCTTTCCCGCCGCATAGGCGAGGATCTCGTGGCCGTTCTCCAGCATGACGCGATAGTTCCGGTCGGGCAGCACCTCGGTAACCACCCCTTCCATCTCGATACCTTCCTCTTTGGCCATCCATTCTCTCCGATAACGGGAACCATCGCGTGGCGGTGCAATCTTGCCCGTCACCCTCGGGGAATCAACTCCGGGCCAGCTCCGTGCGGGCCTGCTCGATCTGGCTTTCTACCAGGTTGACCAGTTCTCCTATCCCTTGCGCATCGAAGGTCAGTCGAGCGCCCGCAGTCTGATAGATGTCCGGCAGTCTCCGCACGGCCCCGAGCGCCAGGGCCTCACGGTAGCGAGCAACCGCACGGGCGGGATCGTCCAGACTGTTCCGCCATACCTGAAGCGCACCCAGCTGGGCAATGCCGTACTCGATGTAGTAGAACGGGTACATGAAGATGTGGAGCTGGCGATACCATCTCGCGACCCGTTCCCGCTCCAGTCCAGTCCAGTCGACGCCGCGCTCGAAGCGGCTGCGGATCCGGAGCCACGCGGCATCGCGAGCGGCAGCGTCTCCGCCTTCGCCGCTGGTGTAAATCCAGGTCTGGAAGGCGTCGACCGACGCGATGTGACAAAGGCTGAGCAGCACGTCTTCCAGGTGCTCCAGCCAGGCGCTCCTCGCCTCAGCGGTGGTGAAATAGCCGGTCGGCTCGGTGAGATGCCGGGACGCGAGAAACTCCATGGACATGGAGGCGAGCTCGGCGGCCTCGGAGCCGGGATGGCGCTGCCAGATGAGCGGCAGCGGATGTGACGCAAAGGCGTGGAAGGCGTGGCCGGCCTCGTGCAGCAGGGTCATGATGTCGTCCACCAGGCCCACGGCATTCATGAAGATGAACGGCCGCCCGTGGAAGTGGAGCGTCTCACAGTATCCGCCCGGCGCCTTGCCTTTACGGCTCTCGAGATCGAGCAGCCCCTCGTCGATCATGGTCTGGAACTCGCGGCCCAGAGCCGGATCGACCCGATCGAACACCCGCCGCGCCTTCCCTACCAACTCGGTGGCACTGGAAAAGGGCCGGAGGGGCTTGTCCCGATAGGGGTCAACCGCCAGATCCCACGGACGGAGCGCGGACAGCCCTAACCGCCGGCGCCGGTGCTCCAGCACCCGCTCCACCGCCGGCGCGGCCGTCTGCTCGACCGCGTCGTGGAATCGCTCGCAGTCCGCAGGGGTGTAGTCGAAGCGGAACTTGGCGGGGAAGATGTAGTCGCGAAAATTGGAAAATCCCGCAGTTCTGGCGGCCTGCATGCGCAACTCGTACATCTTGTCGAATAGCGCGGCGAGCTGCGGCCGCTGCTCGATGTACGGCTGGCTGGCAGCTAGATACGCCCGCTCCCGGATGGTACGGTCGGGGCTTTTCAGGAAAGGCTGGAGCTGGGGGAGCGGCCGCTCCACGCCTTCCCACTCTGCCGTCATCGAGCCGGTGATGCGCTGGTACCGAGCACTGTGCTCTTCCAGCTCGGCGAATACCGGAACGTTCTCTTCCCGGAAGATCTCGATCTGGGTCCGAAAGCGCGCCAGCGTGGTTTCCAGCTCGGGCGTGGAGTATCCTGACTCCAGCAGCTTGCGGGCCAGCTCCACACTGCGCTCCTCCATGCGCGGCATGATCTCGGTAGAGAAGCGGAGGTGATCGGCCTCCTTGCTGCGATTGCTCGTGTCGATGGTATACGCGATCATGGCTCGAGCCGCAGCTTCGGTGACCAGCTCCTCCAGCCGCGACCATTCCCTGAGCCAGGCCTCCGTCGTCTCTGGCTCCAGCGGGCGTGCAGCCAGCTCGTCGAAGTACGGGGCGATATCCTCCCAGCGGGCCTGAGCCAGGGCAGAGGGAGACGGGGGCAGAAAGGACACAGTCACGATGACTCCTGATTCCGGGAGTGTGGCAGCCCCAGATATAACGAGAGTGGCGACAGGGTCACAACCCGTCCTCCTGCGCCGCTGAGCATTCAGGCGCGATCCGGCTCAGATGACGCTCTCGCCCGAGTGAGCCGCTCGCCCCTGCCCTGACGGTGGTAGAGATACGCCAGCAGGAGAAATACCAAGCCGAGAATAAACACAGAAGCCACCCGGTACAGCGCGTCGAGTGATGATAGATCGAAGACAAGCACCTTGATCACCGCCAGACCGGCCACTGCGAGCCCGGCCAGGCGGACAGGCCTGAGCGCTCGGTGGAAGCCCACGGCGACCAGGCTGGCAGCAAATACCAGCCACCATGCGCTCACTGCAAGGCCTGACGCGAAAGAGGCGGTCTGAGCCGAGAGCGCTCTCAGCTCGAAATAGCGCCGGATCTCGCCGGTGGCACCGAACAACAGCAGCGCGCCAGCCACGACCCAAAGGCCGCTCTGAATATGCCGATCCGTGGCCGCAGCACTTCGTCTCCACAGTCCTGCCGCCAGCGCCGCGGTAACCGCTGCGGTTCCCCAGAGAGCCATGGCGAAGCGGCCGATGAACGCCGCATCGAACACCGTTCGGCGAGCCAAAGCTTCTCCAAAAAGCTGCTGCAGTGCAGCCCACAGCGTGGCGAGAGCATACCAGCGGCCGTCATCCCGGTTGAGCCGGTGATCCAGCAGCGCCCAGAGGACCACGAGCCTGAGCAGCCCCCATACCCGGGCAATCCCGCTCCAGTGCTGCCACACCGCGAGCCCCAGTGCCGCCGCACCAACCAGGGCGAACGCTGGGCGCGGCCGCTGATAGCCGGCAAGAAGGTACGGCACAGAGACCAGCAGCGGCACCATGCCCGGGTTAAGGTCAAACCATCGGGGAGCGGTCTGATGCAACGCCCAGCCGAGAAGGACTGGCGTCAGCAGGAAGTAGAGCACCTCGCCGAGGGACCAGCCCGTAAGGGAGAGAGCGCCGCCCGTTGTGAGGGATAAATCGCGATCGCCGCGGAGCGCGTGCCACCAGACCGGCGCGGCCAGGACCAGGCCAGCCACGAGAACGGCCCAGCCGGAGTCCAGGTGACGGCTGGCGGCGGCGAGAAAAATCCAACCACCGCTGAATGAGAGGGACCTGGTTTCCGACCAGCGCTCCCGGAGCGCTACGTGGATGCCGGCACTGCCGCCGAGGACACCGTAAAGCAGCACGCCC
>DASPKB010000454.1:0-3811 GCA_035628315.1 Gemmatimonadales bacterium
CAAGGACATCGCCGAGCAGGCGGAACAGAACAATCCCGGCCTGGCGCTCGCCGGCACTTACCGGGATGGCGTGGCGCTCGGCGACGCGATCGGCTCGGGCGAGCGTGCCGCAGCACGGATCGGCAAGTTCCTCGGCGTCGAGCCGATCGCCAGCGGCATTCCGGCGGCGGGGCTGCATTGAAGCTTTCCCGGTCTTCACTTCGAATCGGTACCCGGGGTAGTGCGCTGGCGGTGTGGCAAACGGAGCGGATCCGCTCGCTCCTTGCTTCTGCCGGATGTGAGACCCAGCGGGTCGAGATCAAGACCACCGGAGATCTTGCTCCCGAGGCCCCACTGCGTCAGCTCGGCAGCCGCGCTCTCTTCACCAAACAGATCGATGATGCCCTGCTGGAGGGCCGGATCGATCTGGCCGTCCATTCACTCAAGGATCTTCCGACCGAGCTGCCCGATGGAATGGTGATCGGTGCCGTGGGCCAGCGGGAAGATCCCAGCGACGCGCTCGTGGGTCGCGTGCAGGGAGGGTGGAACACGATTCCCCAGGGTGCGGTGATCGGAACCAGCAGTCTTCGCCGCCGCGCCCAGCTGCTCTATGCCCGCCCGGACCTGAGGGTGGTCGATCTCCGGGGTAACGTGGACACGCGCGTCTCCAAGCTCGATTCCAATCTCGAGTGGACGGCGATCGTGCTCGCCACCGCCGGACTGGTTCGGCTGGGTCTGTCCCATCGAATCACCGAGAGAATCTCGCCCGAAATCATGCTTCCCGCGCCGGGACAGGGAGCCCTGGCGGTAACCGTAAGATCGGGCGATCAGGACGTGATGGATGTTGTGCGGCGGGCGGTGCACGACCGCTCGAGCGGGCTCACGGTCGCCGCGGAGCGAGCCTTCCTTTCCCGGCTGGAAGGTGGGTGTCAGGTTCCGGTGGCGGCGCAAGCGACCTTGCAGCCGTGGGAATCCGGCACAATCCTGCGGCTGCACGGACGCGTGCTCTCACCTGATGGCAACACCATGATGGAAGGCCGCCAGAGCGGGCCGGTAGAACGGGAAGCTGATGCCGCGCTCATCGGCGTGACTCTGGCCGAAGAGCTGCTTGCCGGCGGAGCTGATGCAATCCTCGCCTCCAGCGGGATGACTGCAGCTCCCATAGTCACCGAGCCATGAGCCGCGATACCGTCGTGCTGACTGCCTCGGCCGGCGCATTCCCCGGTCTGGCGGCTACGCTCGCAGACCTGGGCGTCGAGCTGAGAACCCAGCCCCTGCTCAGCTTCGCTCCGCCACTGGACTGGCACCCGCTGGACTCCGCGTTGGCGCAGCGACGCCGCTACCGTGCCGTAGCTCTGACGTCGCCTCGGGCCGCCCAGGCGCTGGCCGAGCGAATCGACGCAACCGGGGTCTCGTGGCAGGAGAGCGCCCTGCCGGTGTGGGTGGTGGGCGTAACCACCGAGGAAGCACTGCAGGCAAAGTCGGCCGGGTACGCAGGCCAAACAGTGTGTCAGGTTCAGGGGAAACCGCTGCCGCGTCGCTCGCTCATGCCATGCTTGAGGCCGGCGTAGGCAGTCCGGTCCTCTTTCCCTGCGGGGACCGCCGGCGCGACGAGCTCCCCCAGCTGCTCGAGTCCGGTGGTGTTCAGGTTGACGAGGTCGTGTGCTACCGGTCGGTCCTGGCCAGTCCGCGTGAGGCGGGTGCGGCGATCCTGGGCAGCACCATCGTGATTGTCGCTAGTCCCAGCGTGGCGGCGCTGCTGGCCGAAGCGTGTCCGCGTCCCTCGCGACCTCTGCTCGTGGCTAGCGGAAAAGCCACAGCCGATGCGGCACAGGCGGCAGGATGGTCGCCCGCGGCCGTGGCCGCCGAACCGTCGCCATCGGCGCTCGCGGCCGCTATCACGGGTCTCCTGGCAGCACGTTAGTGGCGGAAGCCCTCTTTCTCCGTGCCTGCCGGCGAGAGCCGGTGGAGCGTCCGCCCGTCTGGATGATGCGACAGGCCGGCCGCTATCTGCCGCAATACCGTGCGGTCCGGCAGCGGGCGGATTTCCTCACCATGGTGCGTACCCCGGAGCTGGCAGTCGAGGTGACGCTTCAGCCGGTGGACCTCCTCGGGGTGGATGCCGCCATCATCTTCAGTGATATCCTGGTAGTTCCCCAGGCCATGGGAATGAGGCTGTCGTTCGAGGAAGGGAGCGGCCCCCGCTTCCATCAGCCTTTGCGCGCACGGGCCGACTTTGCCCGGCTGAATGATGTCGAGCCGGAGAACGAGCTCCGGTATGTTCTGGATGCACTAAAGCTGGCGCGGCAGGAGCTGAGCGGCAGGGTGCCGTTGATCGGGTTTGCGGGCGCTCCCTGGACCCTGATGAGCTATATGATAGAAGGCGCCGGCTCCAAATCATTCAGCCAGGCCAAACGGCTGTTGGTCGAGTCTCCGGCCCAGGCTCACGAGCTGCTGGGGCGATTGGCCCGGGCTGTGGGAGAGTTCCTGGTAGCCCAGGTACGAGCCGGAGCGCAGGCGGTCCAGATTTTCGACTCCTGGTCCGGGGCACTGAGTCCGCGGGACTTTCGCGAATTCGGTCTTCCATACCTGAGTGAGGCTGCCCGTCTGGCTCGGACCGCAGGCGCCCCGGTAATCGTGTTTGCTCCCGGCTCGGGATGGGCTCTCGAGGAGATCGCCTCGGTCACAGCGGCCGACGTCATCGGAGTCGACTGGCAAACCGACGCGGCCGATGCGCGGCGCCGGCTTCCTCCTTCCCAGGTGGCCCTGCAGGGGAATCTCGATCCGTGCTGGCTTTACGCCGAACCGGAACTGATCCGGGAGCGCACCCGGCAGATGCTGGATGACTTCGGCGGACGAGCCCACATCGCCAACCTGGGGCATGGCATCCTCCCCGACGTCCCTGTCGACCACGCCCAGGCCTTCATCGACGCAGTTCGCGAGTGGCGGGCACCGTGAGAGAGAGGCTCCGGCTCGACGTCACCGGTCAGGTCGAGCGTCTGCACGATGAGGCGACGGCGCTCTTCACTGCGCTGGATGGGGGCGGGAAGTTCCGCGAAGATCGGTGGGAACGGCCCGGGGGCGGTGGCGGAGTCAGCCGGGTGCTGACCGAGGGTGCCACCTTCGAAAAGGTCGGAGTCAACCGGTCGGCAGTCGAAGGAGCTCTGGTTCCCGGGCTGGCGCAGCGTATCGGCGCACAGTCCCTCGACGGCGCAGGCTTCTACGTCACTGGTCTGAGTCTGGTGGCGCACCCTCGAAGCCCCATGGTGCCCACCGTTCATCTCAACGTTCGCTACTTCGAGATCACCGGCCCCACGGGTGAGCCGAGGGATGCCTGGTTTGGCGGCGGCACCGACCTCACTCCCACTTACCCCTATCCGGAAGACGCCGCCGACTTTCACACCGCGCTCAAGACCGCGTGCGACCGTCACCACTCGGGTTTCTATCCGCGGTTCAAGATTTGGTGCGACCACTATTTCGTCAACACACACCGCGGCGATGAACGGCGCGGGGTAGGCGGCATTTTCTTCGACCACCTCCGCTCGGGAGAGAGCGGTCTCGGACTCGAACAACTCCTCGCTTTCGTTCTGGATGTCGGGCGTGTCCTTCCTCTCGCGTATGCGCCGATCGTCGACCGAAGGCGCTCGGTCCCTTACGGTGAGCGCGAGCGCAGATTCCAGTTGGCCCGGCGAGGGCGTTATGTCGAGTTCAATCTGGTCCACGACCGGGGAACGCTGTTCGGCCTACAGACCGGCGCCCGGATCGAGAGCGTCCTGATGAGCCTGCCCCCGCTGGCGTCCTGGGAGTATGCACCGGCCTACCCGCCCGACTC
>DASPKB010000455.1:0-4009 GCA_035628315.1 Gemmatimonadales bacterium
TGAGTGGCGTCTCTCCTGCCGTCGCCACGGAATTGCCTATCATCAGGTGACTACAGACACTCCCTTCGGCATAGTTCTCCGCGAGGCACTGGCACAATCCAGCCGTTCGGCATGATCGGGTTTCTTCATCCCTGGGTCCTCGCCGGGCTGGCCGCGGCCGCGATCCCCATTCTTCTGCACCTGCTCGCCCGGCGGGAACCGCCAACTGTTGTGTTCCCCGCGGTACGCTATCTCGTTTCGACCACGCGCGAGCATCAGCGCCGCCTGAAACTGCAGAACTGGCTGCTCCTGCTTCTTCGGACGTTGCTGGTCGTACTGGTCGTGCTCGCAGCCGCGGCCCCCACCATTCCGGAGAGCGGCGTTCCCGGCCACGCGCCCACCGCGCTGGTGCTCATTCTCGACAACTCTCCGAGCAGCGGGGCCGTGGTCGAAGGGGCTCCTCAGTTGCGCCAGCTGCAGGACGCCGCCCGCCAGGTGCTGGCCCAAGCGAACCCCGACGATGGTCTCTGGCTCATCACCGCGGACGGCATCCCGCGCCGCGGCGATCGGGCAATGCTGACCGATCTGGTCAACGGGCTCTCTCCCTCGCCGCACCGACTCGATCTGGGCGACGCTATTGCGCTGGCCGGAGAGATCGTTGCTCCGGAGTCTCGCCCTGGTGAGATCATGCTGCTGACCGATCTCCAGGCTACCGCGCTTTCCGCAGCGGAGCCGGCAGCGCCGTTGATCGTCGCACGACCGAGAGCACCGTCGCCTCCCAACGCCGGCGTCAGTGCTCTCGATGCCGGCTCGCAGCCATGGTCGGCCGAAGGAGGGCGCGTCACGCTGTCGCTGGTGGGCGATTCGGGTCCTCCGGTTCCGGTAAGCATTCGCCTGGGATCCCGTCCTGCGCGTCAGGCTCTCGGCCAGGTGGGGCAGTCGCTCAGCGTGAACCTTCCTGGTGCTGCGAGCGGGTGGTGGACGCTCAGTGCGGAGCTGGACCCGGACGAGATGAGAATGGATGATCGGCGGATGGCTGCGGTGCGGGTAGCCCCGGTAGCTCAGGTCAGCTGTGATTCCACCATCCGATATGTGGCTGCCGCGTGCGCAGTGTTGGCGTCGAACCGCCGTATAACCCGGGGTCAGGAGGTGACCCTCGGTCGGTTGGCACGCGGGGCATCGATTGTATGGCCACCAGAGGACCCCGCCCAGATCGGTGCCCTGAACCGGGCGCTGGCTGCACGCGGGATCGGCTGGAGCTACGGCGACCTCTCGATCAGACCGGCTCTCAGTGACAGTGGGGCCTTGGTTGGCCGGCATCGAGTCCTGCGGCGTTACGAGCTTCGGCCTTCGGGCAGCGGCCGGACGGGACTGCTGGCCACAGTAGAGGGATCCCCCTGGTTGGTGCGGACCGGGAACGTGGTCCTGCTGGGGAGCCGGCTCGACCCCGGGTGGACCGAGCTTCCGGTCTCGGCCGGTTTCATGCCGTTCATGGATGCGCTGCTCAATCGGGCAGCACGAGGGGAGGCTGCCCTGGAGCAGGCCTCCGCCGGCGAGGCGGTGCCGCTCCCCGACCTGGTGCATGAGGTGCGTCAGGGAGAGCGGGTGTGGCGAGTAGAAGGGGGAGGAATGTTCCGGCCATCCGAGCCGGGGGTCCACTTCTTACTCGCCGGGCGTGACACAGTCGGCGCCATCAGTGTAAATCCGGATCCTCGAGAGTCTCAGCTTGCCCGAGCCACTGATGGCCAGGCGCGCCGGCTCTGGAAAGGAGCCCGGATCGTCCCGCTCCCTGAGGCAGGAGAGGTCGCGTTCTCGTCGGCGTCGCGTGGCGACCTCCGCGGCCCGCTTCTCTGGATGGCCCTGCTCGTTGGCCTGCTCGAGGTTGGCCTTGCCAGCGGCTGGAGAAGACTGGAGTGACACTTCGGCCGGTACTCGAAGCCTTTGAGCGTACTCCCCCGGTTCAGGAGCTCGGTGGCCGTCTACCGGCTCGGGGAACCGCGCTTCGGCTCGGTGGCTTGCCTGGGTCGAGCGGAGCGGCGCTTGCCGCCTGGCTGGTCCAGACCTTTCCCCAGCGGCTGCTGGCGGTGGTGGCGCCTTCTCCGGCCGACGCTGAACGGTGGCTCACAGATCTCTCGCACCTGACCGATCTCCCCACGGCTCTGTATCCACAGCGCGAGGCTCTGGGCGAGGATGAGCCCCACTACGAAATAGCCGGCGAGCGCGCCGAGACTATCGAGGCGCTGCTCGGCGGACGTCTGCGGGTACTGGTCACCACCGCGCGGGCTACTGCGGAGCGCACGCTGCTGCCGCTGGCCCTGGAGCAGCTTCGATTGTCGCTCTCGGTCGGGGAGCGGCGGCCACCCGCGGAAGTAGCCCGGATCCTGGAGACGATGGGGTATCGCCGGGTTCCCACGGTGACCGAGGTGGCGGAGTTCAGCATCAGGGGCGGCATTCTCGACGTGTATGGTTTCGGGATGGCCGCCCCGGCGCGGCTGGAATGGTGGGGTGACGACATCACCTCGCTGCGTGGTTTCGACCTCACCACCCAGCGATCTCTGGACGAGTTGCCCGATGTAACGATCCTGCCCATCAACACCCTGGCGGTGCGGGAAGGAGAAAACGGCGGAACGTCGGAACGTCCCGACTTTCCCTCGTTCCGTCCTTCCGACGGTTCCCTCCGCCGTCGCACCCTACTGGAGCTGCTTCCTCCCGACACCCTCCTCATCCAGGAAGCCTTCGGTCCCGATCTCGACGAGGTAACGCGCGCGTGGAACGAGGCGGCGCACCACCTGGAGATCGCTCGGCGGCTGGGTGAAGACGTTCCCAGCCGGGACGCCATTTTCCAGGAGCCGCCGCAGTGGCGCACGCGGCTAGAGAGCTTTCCCCGGCTGCTGCTGCGAGACGACGCGGTAGATCTGCAGTTCGGGTTCTTTCCTCCCGAGCGGATAGACCGCGACCTGAACCGGCTTCGTGCCCTGCTCGGCTCCCCCACGCCAACCCTCATCCTTTGCGATAACGAAGGACAGCTGGAGCGGATGGAAGAGCTGCTGGACGAGGGCCGCACCCGTGCTGGTGCTTCTCTGGCAATCGGGGCGCTCGACGGCGGCTTCGTGATGCCGACGCTCCGCGTGCTCACCGACCACGAGATCTTCCGCCGCGCCCGGCGGCTGCGGCGGCCGCGGCGTTACCGGGAGGCCGCTCCTTCGTCTGCCACCGGTGCGCTGACCCTGGGCGACTACGTGGTCCACCTGGATCATGGCATCGGCATTTATAGAGGAATCGAGACTATCACGGCGGGCGAAGCGACCCTCGAGGTGGCAATCGTCGAGTACGAGGGCGGCGACCGGCTGAACGTCCCGCTCTATCGGCTCGATCAGCTCGAGCGCTATCGCGCTGCCGGCGAGGACGGCGATCGCCCTCCTCCGCGTCTGCACCGCCTCGGGGGCAGCAGCTGGCAACGGGTACGAGAAAAGACCCGCCAGGCCATCAAGCAGATGGCGGCGGAGCTGCTCGATCTGTATGCCCGGCGCACCGTGACCAACGGCTTTGCCTTTCCGCCCGACACCAAGTGGCAGCGGGAGCTGGAATCGAGCTTCCTGTACGAGGACACTCCCGACCAGCGCCGGGCCACCGAGGAGGTGAAGCGAGACATGGAGCAGCCGCTGCCCATGGACCGGCTGCTGGTGGGCGACGTCGGCTATGGTAAAACCGAGATCGCCGTTCGCGCGGCGTTCAAAGCGGTCCAAGCGGGCAAGCAGGTTGCTGTGCTGGTGCCGACCACCATTCTCGCGGAACAGCACGGGCGAACCTTCATCGAGCGGCTGGCGGACTTTCCCGTGCGCATCGAGGTGCTGTCCCGCTTCCGAACCGTTAAGGAGCAGAAAGGAGCCCTGCAGCGCCTGGTGGACGGCCAGATTGATGTCGTGATTGGCACTCACCGCCTACTTTCCAAGGACGTAAGCTTTCGCGATCTCGGGCTCCTGATCGTGGACGAGGAGCACCGCTTCGGCGTGAAGCACAAGGAGCGGCT
>DASPKB010000456.1:0-2866 GCA_035628315.1 Gemmatimonadales bacterium
TCTACTCGCTCGAAGGCGCTCTTGACTACTACACCACTCCTTCATGGGTGCTTCGTGGCGGCAGGCCGGTTCAGGTCGACGCCCTGAGCGAAGTCGAATCCGTGGAATTCCCGTCTCCGGTGGGAACCCTGGAGGCGTTTCACACCGGGGGCGGCATCAGCACGCTGCCGTTTGCCTACCAGGGCAAAATCGATGTCATGGAGTACAAGACGCTCCGCTATCCCGGACACGCCGCCGTGGTACGTCCTATCCGCGAGCTGGGCCTTCTGGCCAACGAGCCGATCGAGGTCAAGGGGAACCGGGTTGTTCCGCGTGATGTCTTTATCGCTGCTGTCAGCCCGAAACTCTCAAAACCGAACGGCCGCGATCTGGTGGCTTTGCAGGTACAGGTCGCCGGAAAGAAGAACGGCAAGCCGAGCGAAGTGACCTTCCGGCTCATCGACTACTACGACAGCCAGCACGGCATCAGTGCCATGATGCGGACCACCGGCTATTCCCTCTCGATTACCGGACAGATGCAAGTCGACGGGAGAGTCACTGCCAAGGGAGTCCACACCCCCGATGAAGCCATCCCTTTTGGAGCCTACGTCACGGAGCTGGCCAGAAGGAACATCAAGATTGAGGAGGTTTCCTGAAGGAACTTTGCGGCAGAGACCGCTGTTTAGAGGAGTGGTTTCTCTAGGGGAGCGGTGATGCTGGAGTTTAAAAAGCTGTGGGAGCAGGCGCTCACGTTCGACGAATTTGTCGAATCATGCAGAGCCGAGTACTGCGATCTCTGGAAGGGTGTTTATAGCCTCGCCCGTGTTCCCGAATGGGCCCGGGCGGCCGTTCCCTCAGGCGCCGTCCGCAAGCTCCTGGTGATCGCCGAAGACTGGTGCGGTGACGCCTCCAATACCGTCCCGATCATTGCCAAGTTTGCCGACTCGGTGCCTGGAATTGAGCTCCGGGTAATCCTGCGCGATCAGAACCCGGAAGTAATGAGCCGGTATCTCACCAATGGAGCGCGCTCGATTCCGATTGTCATTGCGCTGGATGAGTCATACCAGGAGCTCGGACACTGGGGTCCTCGCCCCACCGAACTGCAGGCGTGGGTGATGGAAAACCGGGGGAGCACGCCCAAGTCCGAGCTGTACCCCAAGGTGCGAAAGTGGTACGCCCGCGATCGCGGTGAAACGACGCTGCGTGAGGTGCTCGAAGCAGCCGGCTTCGCGGTGGCCCGGGTAGCCTGACCCCAAGTTTAGGCAAACTACTTCCCCGCTTCCCCGCTGCTAATACATCCAGCCGCTTCCGACCGAGAAATTGAAGCCGTCCGGTCCGCCGGCGAAGTTGAAGGTAAAAATGGAGGAGCGGAGAATTCGGAGCGCGATGCCGCCCCCGCCTCCCACCTTGAGATCGTCGGTGGTGAGCTTGAAGCTTTCCCCCTCGAAGACCCTTCCAGCATCGGTAAACGCCATCAGCGTGATGGCTCCCAAGTCGCCGAACGCCAACAGATCGTGGCGCACTTCTAAGTTTCCGAAGATTACGTGCCGGCCAGCAAGGCGGCCGGTATCGAGTGAACGGTGGGAATACTCTCCGCCGAGCACCGGAATTTCCCGCTCCCACCCGGGAATGCGGTAGCGCGCGTCGAGACTCGGACTGCCCCCGATGCCTGAGGCGCCAAGCCGGGCAGCCACCACGGTGCCTTCGCGCACGCTGAGATATCCCCGGAGCACGGTGTACAATCGTGTGTATCCGTCCCCGCCGCTCCCCACCTGGGTGCCCGCCTCGAGCAGCAGGCCCTGGTTGGTGTCAAATTCATTGTCGCGGGTGTCGTAGACCAGCGCGAGCCGGCCAGAGACGTCGGTTTGTCTCAGTTCATCCGGCTCGGCGTCGCTGGCAAAGACTGACGGGCCGGGCAGCGAGGTAAATCGCGCCCGCTCGACGTCGCCCATGAGTGCAAGCAGGAAAGGTCTCCGGAGTTCACGGGTGACCTCGAGTACTCCCCGGTACCGCGTGCGGCGGACCCGGTACAGAAAAGGCTGAGCCTCGTTGACCGCATCCTTGTTGTACTCCGTATCGTTCCCCAGACCAAAGTAGCCGAATCGTGCCTCTCGCTGCGCGCCGACCTTCGCGTCAAACCGCCAGCCTTCCGCAATCTGCGGTGCCCGGAACTGCGCATAGGCATGGCGGCTACCGCGCGCCGTGACCCCGGCATCGAGGTTCAACGCAGCATTTGCCGTAACCCGGTCTTCGTATTCCGCCGCCTGCCAATAGCGCACTCGGAAATTGAGCATGGGGCCATCGTTGGCCCCGCCGCTGAAATAGGGGAAGTAACTGGTGCGCCACGGTGCGCCGCTCTCGTCCTGCGCCGCTGCGCGTTCCGCTACGACAAGCAGAAGCAGCAAGGCTGCCATCGGCCGTATCACGCGGGCCTCTCGAACAGGTGCGCGGTGTCACGGAGCGCACCCGACTTTCCGTCGTGCGCGGCGTAGCGGCTGGGGTAGAGCGAGGCAGCACCGAACTCGCCGCGCTTGTTCACCGCGTAATAGTTGAGGTTGAACGCAGGCCGCCCATTCTTCAATAACCTCGGAGGCGTGAGCCGCACCACCCGCTTGAGGGTTTCCAGGCAGGCGTCGGTCGGCGCGAGGCCGCGCCGCATTCCCTCGACGGTAAGAAAACCTCCGCAAGCCAGGATGTTCGCTTCTCCCCGTCCGGTTGAGCCGGCAGCGCCGACATCGTTGTCGGTATATTGGCCGGCCCCTATGACAGGAGAGTCACCGGCTCGGCCCGGGATCTTCCAGGCGAGCCCGCTGGTTGTGGTCACCGAAGAGATCTCGCCCCGGCCGTTCACGACGTCCAGGTTGATGGTTCCGGTTGGTCGCGCGAC
>DASPKB010000457.1:0-2863 GCA_035628315.1 Gemmatimonadales bacterium
GGCTCGCAGGTCGCTGAGAGACCGAGCCCCGAATCGCCGGGCAGGGCGGGAGCCGAGGTTCAACATGGATAGCTCTTCGATCGGGCTCGCGGCCGTGTAATAGGTCAGCAGGTCGGGATGGTCGATCAGCCGGCGGTAGGATGCCTGCGCCGCGCCGGATAGCGCCTCCATCGCCTCGTCGAACTCCGCGGTGGGAACCAGGGCCTTTTCGCGTTCCGACTTGAGCGAGTGCTCCACCACGCTGGCCGCCAGCAACTCTATCTGGTATTGCGCCGTGCCCCGGTTAGCGTACTTGAACGAAACGACCTCGCCTTGCTCGGTGATTCGCATCCGGCCTTGGATGGACCCCGCAGGCTGGGCGGCAATGGCGCGGCCCGTCGGTGCACCACCCCGGCTGACCGACCCACCTCGTCCATGGAAGAACGCGATAGGTATGCCGGCCTCCTTGCCGATGCGCGTGAGCTTCACCTGCGCCTTGCTCAGCTCCCAGTTGGAGCTGAGAAACCCGCCATCCTTGTTGGAATCCGAATATCCGATCATGACTTCCTGCACGCCGCCCTGAGCTCTCACGCTCCGGCGGACCAGCGGCACCGTCAGCAGCTCGCGCATGATCGCCGGCGCCCGCTGCAGATCATGGATCGTCTCAAAGAGGGGAACGATAGGAAGGGTACAGCTCTCCACGCCCGCGGCATCGGCAAACAATCCGGCGAGCTTGGCCAGGAGGTAGGCGCCCAGAATGTCGCTCACGCTGCGGGTCATGCTGAGGACGAAGCTGCCGAAGGCCTCACGATCGACCTGATCGCGCAGCTCGCTAACCAGCTGAAACATTCCCAGGGTCTCTGCGGACTCCGGAGGCAAGGCCCCGGCGAAGCCACCCGGCGGAAGCGGCCGACCCAGCTCGGCTACCAGCCACTGCCTCCAGGTGTCGGACTGCTGGTCGGGAATGTCTCCGTTCGTCGTGCTGCCCGGCTTGTCCTGCCGTCCAGCTCGCCAGATGTCCGCCAGGGCGGCATTGAGACGGGTCGTGTTCTCTCTTACGTCCAGACGCACGGTGCTGAAGCGAAAAGACTCGACCTCCCGGCGAACCGGGCGGACCAGCGTGGCCGCCAACGAAGTGCTGCGACCTTCGCACAACGCGCTCTCGATCAGCCGGAGATCACCGGCAAGCGCGTCGGCAGAGGGATACCCGGCGCCCCCTGCCGTCACACTCCCCTTCTCTGCGGCGGCGATCATCGCATCAATTCGCCGAGCCATGCACACGAGATACTGCCGGAACACCTCACCGGGATTCCGGCCTGCGATCTCATCACCTTGACCACTCGCCGCGAGCTCGCGCTCGAGTGCGGTACGAAAGGTGATGGAGACCGGCATGGCACGCTCGGTAATGCTGAGTGCCCGCACCAGATCGCTGAGCCGGCGGCGATACCGGCGCAGCACTGTAAGCCGGTTCTCCAGCAGCGTACCCCGCGTGACATCGTTGGTCACGAACGGATTGCCGTCCCGGTCACCGCCGATCCAGGAGCCAAACTGGAAGAAGGGCGGAACCTTGAACGGCTCTCCGGGATAGGAGTGCGCCAGTGCCCGCTCCAGCTTCTCCAGCAGGTCCGGCACGGCGTCGAAAAGGGTCTCGTTGAAGAAATGAAGCCCCCAGAAGACTTCCTGCGGCACCGTAGGCTTGGCCAGACGAAGCTCACCGGTATTCCAGAGCAGCTCGATCTCGTTTTGCAGAGCCTGGATTAGATCCTGCCGCTCCCGCGGGGTCCAGCGGGACGACTCGAGGTCGACCAGGCGGCGATAAATGCGCCGGTGCTTTTCCAGGACGGTCACTCGTTTGGCTTCGGTGGGATGTGCGGTGATGACCGGCCGCACTCGAAGCACCTCCAGGAGGCCGCGGATTTCGTCCGCGGGAATGGCGGCGGCGGCCGAGCTGGAGATGACCTGTGCAAAGGTGCCTCGAACCTGGTCGTGCCCGCGCTCCGCTTCGACCTGGCGGTGCCGGCGCATCGCCGCGTTCTGCTCGGCGATACTCAGGAGCTGAAACCAGAGGCCCTGGACCTGGAGCGTGCGGGCCAGCAGCTCGGGCGTCAGCTCCGCTGCAGCTCGCTCCCCGCGAAGTACCGGCTCGACCTCGGGTTGTCGCTCACGCACCAGGGCGAGCAGCAGCCCTGACAGCAGCTCGACGACTTCGTTGGCGTACGCCGCGGCGCTGGCCGCCGCAGGATCGGCGGACTCAGGAAGCCCGACCGAGGAGAATGGCTCGAGGAGGGTTTGGGTCACACGACCGGATCGCGCAGGGGAGCGCCGGTAAAGAAAAGCCGGAGGTTCTCGACCGCCCGCTGTCCCATAGCGACACGGGTTTCCTGGGTTGCGCTGCCCAGGTGGGGCAAGAGCACCACGTTCTCCATCTTCAGCAGCTCGGGAGTCACGGCAGGCTCACGCTCGTAGACATCGAGGCCGGCCCCGGCGATAGTGCCGTCGGCCAGGGACTCGACCAGCGCGGCCTCATCTACGATGTCGCCCCGGGCGGTGTTGATGAGGAACGCGCTCCGCCGCATCCGGGCCAGCCGCTCGCGGTTCATCAGGTGCCGTGTTTCCGGTGTAGCCGGGCAGTGAAGCGAGATGAAATCGGATTCATCCAGGACCTGCTCCAGCGTCTGCCGCGGCTCAGCGCCAAGGGCAGCAGCCTCCGTCTCAGCCGGAGGAAAGGGATCGTGGAAGACGACCCGCATGCCGAATCCATGGTGCGCTCGCCGGGCAACGGCTCGGGCGATGCGGCCCATGCCCACCAGCCCCAGCGTCTTGCCACTGACCTGAGTTCCCATCATATGAGTGGGTCGCCAGCCGGTCCACGCGCCGGAGCGCA
>DASPKB010000458.1:0-3609 GCA_035628315.1 Gemmatimonadales bacterium
AACACCGTAAGCGTAACCGTCCAGTAGTTTTATTAGAGGCAGACTGTGAAAGCCCCGGAGCGATCCGGGGCTTTCGTATTTCCAAGGCAGGGTGGCGCTGTCACCACTTGGTGGCGCCAGTCTCTTGACAGAAGAGTAGTGCCCGTGGCAGGTTGTACCTGCGCGAGCACTGAAAACGAGATGACGCCGCCTGGCGCCCATTCCATCGCGCTCTGCAGACTCTTCGTCAGCCAGCAGCACCAGCCACCACAGCAACATCGTTCGTCACGGCCTGGCTATTAGCCCGGCCTGCCGCGTCAGCAGCACATCGATGAGCCGCCGTTTTCCGGCCGCGCCGGCGCCGGCTCCTCGACCTGATGCGACAATTGCAACCATTTCTCGAATGGGACTGGAATGGCACACTTGACTCACATCATGTCGTCCGCAGGCCGCGGTACCCGGCTTCGAACCTTTGTCGCCCTGGTACTTGGATTCGGCCTTACCGCCTGCGAACCCACCGAAGTCACCAACATCAGCAGTGATGAGGCTGCCCCGGCGCCAACCACGCCGTCCCTGGCGGGCGGCGAACATGCCGGCATCCCCTTTGGCATCTGGAACATGCCCACCAGTGAATTTGGAAGCGTGTATTCTGGAGCCTATCGGATCATTTGGCCCGAGGAGCTGCGAACGCAGCTGGCGGCGATCAAGGCAAGAGGCGGCAGGGTAGTGCTGAACTTTGCCGGCAATGAACGCTACTTCCTGGACAGGTCAGGGAACTTCAGCCTGAGCATGTGGAAGCAGCGGGTGGACCGGTACCGGAACGTCGACTTCTCCGACTACGTCGAAGACGGAACTATCATCGGCCATTACTTGATTGACGAGCCGAACGACCCCGCGAACTGGAATAACCGGCCGGTCCCGGGAAGCACGGTGGAAGCCATGGCTCAATACAGCAAGCAGCTGTGGCCCAGGTTGACAACCATCGTTCGGGCCGAGCCCGGCTATCTGGCCAGGACGGGTGGGCCGTACCGGTACCTCGATGCCGCGTGGGCTCAGTATGTCACCTGGAAAGGGACGCCCCAGGATTACATCAAACGGAATGTGGCGGACGCCCAGAAGTTGGACATGGCGCTGATAACCGGCCTGAACATACTCAGAGGCGTCGGGGGCACGCGGCAGATGTCGGCTAGCCTGATTCGGTCGGCCGGCTCGACCCTCCTCTCCAGCGGCTACGCCTGTGGGTTCCTGAGCTGGGACTACGACAGGAGCTACCTGTCACGCGAAGATATCCGTGAAGCCATGGCGTACCTGGCCCCGCTTGCCCGGCGCCACGCAGCCAGGTCATGCCGGTCCGGATCGGAGGTCCCGCCTCCGCCCGACAACGACAATGATGACGACGAGGGCGAAGGTAGTGAGGGTGAGCAACCCGAGTTGCCCTCTGGGACCGCGCCAATCGTGCTGAATCTGAGCACGTACGTCCGGGACGGGCGGCACCATGTGAAGCTGACCTGGACCAACGCCAGCGGGGTTACTGTCAACGTGTTCCGCAACGGCGAGTTGAAAGACGTCACTCCGAATGACCGCGTGTACGCCCGGTATTACTACCGGTGGAGCACGCCTCGGTCGTACATCTACCGGATTTGCGAAACCGGGAACTCCAGATGCTCGAACACGGTAACTGCCTGGATTCCGTGACCCCGACTGCCTGATTTTCGTGACCCCTGGAGAAGCCCGGGAATCCCCGGGCTTCTTCTTGCCTGCGTGGTGGCCCGGGTGTAGAATCACGCTCCCTGACGGGCGATTAGCTCAGCTGGTTAGAGCGCGCGCCTCACATGCGCGAGGTCGGGGGTTCGAGCCCCTCATCGCCCACTGTGCGCCACCCACGGCCTCGCACTGACTGCGGGGCTTTTTCTACTCTCTGCGATTACTCTCCCACCATGCCCGACCGGCTCCGCATCCTCCTTGTCACCGAAGACGACCCCTTGTACGTGATCCGGTTCTTCGAGGTCTTTTTCCGGGAGTACCCAAGAGACACGATCGAGGTTGCCGGAATCACCATAGACCGGCCTTTCCATGAGCCGCCCTGGAAGACGCTGCGGCGGATGCTGGGACTGTATGGTCCACTCGGTGTGGTCCGTATCGGTGGACGGTTCCTCCGCGCCCGACTGAGCGGCCGCTCGATCGGCAAACTCGCGGCGGAGCAGGGGATCCCGATGATCCCCACCCACTCGGTCAACGCCCCTGGGTACCTGGAGCAGGTGCGCCGGCTGGCGCCCGATGTAATCGTTTCCGTTGCCGCACCGGAAATCTTTCGCAAGGAGATTTTGCGGACTCCCCGGCTCGGCTGTATCAACATTCATTCGGGCCGGCTCCCGGTGTACCGGGGCATGATGCCGACCTTCTGGCAGATGATGCGCGGAGAGTCCACAATTACGGTGACGGTGCACGAGATGGCGGAGAAGCTCGACGCCGGCGGTATCCTGGGGACGATCACCGTGCCGGTGAAGCCGAAGGATACCCTCGACCGGCTGATCACGGTCACCAAGCAGGAAGGTGCGCGGCTGGTAATCCAGGTGCTGAACCGGATCCGTCTGGGCCAGGCAGCTGCCGTGCCGGTGGACATGAATGGGGCCAGCTACTTTTCGTTTCCCAAGCCGGAGCACGTGCGCGAGTTCTATCAGCGCGGACACCGGCTTCTCTAACGGAGCGCAATGGTAAACCAAGCCGTCCGGCCGGGTTCAGCGGCGATGTCAGTGGATGTTGAGGATTGGTTTCAGGTCGAGAACCTGAAGCCGGTCATCGCCCGGTCCACCTGGGACAGCCGGGAGCGGCGGGTAGAGCGGAACACCATGCGGCTGCTGGAGGTGCTCGGCGAAAACCAGGCCTCCGGGACCTTCTTCATTCTGGGCTGGGTAGCAGAGCGGCACCCTGATCTGATTCGCCGCATCGCCGATGCAGGTCACGAGATCGCTTCTCATGGGTACGGCCACGAGCTGCTCTACAACCTGACCGAGTCCGAGTTTCGGGCCGACGTCGAGCGAAGCAAGAAGCTGCTGGAGGACACCACGGGTCAGCAGGTGGTGGGATATCGCGCACCCAGCTTCTCCATTACCGATTGGGCGGTCTCGGTCCTCCAGGAAATGGGCTTCGAGTACGATTCCTCGGTGTTTCCCACGGTGGCGCACGACCGCTACGGCCGGCTTTCCTGAGTCGATGCCGGACAGCCCATACTCGAGCTGAGGCCGAACTTCTTCGAGGTGTGTATCTCCTGCCTCCCGCTGGGTAACCGGGGACTTCCCTGGGGAGGCGGCGGCTACTTCCGCATGATCCCCTACCTGCCGTGGCAAGCCGGCGTCCGGCGGATCCTCGGCACCGGCGCTCCGTATGTGTTCTATATCCATCCCTGGGAAATTGACCCGGGCCAACCCAGAGTGGAGGGGCTGGGGAGGCTCAACCGTTTCCGGCACTACCTGAACCTCGGCCGCTGCGAGGACCGGTTCCGCGCTCTCGTGTCCAGCTTTCCATGGACCACCGTGAGAGCCGTGCTCGAAAACTGGAAGCAAAGAACCTCCCCCCAAATCCCCGCCCCACCCTTGCTGACTGGCCAGTCCGGCGAAACATTCCTAGGGC
>DASPKB010000459.1:0-2085 GCA_035628315.1 Gemmatimonadales bacterium
ATTGATTGCGCTGTTTGCCGGAGCGATGCTCGGTTGAACCCCTTTGCCACGATCGGCCGGTGGGTGCTGGACGGTGCTTCGCACGTAGGGCGGCTGACCTACTTTGTGGTGGAAGCAGTGCGCGGACTGGGTGAGGTGCGAATCTGGTGGCCACGCATGATGGTTGAAGCGTGGAACATCGGTGCCGGCAGCCTGTTCATCGTCTTGCTCATCTCGGCTTTTGCCGGCGCGGTCACGGCACTTCAGACCGGTTACCAGTTTACCGGCAGCATTCCGTTATATGTGGTCGGCACCCTGGTGGTGTCCTCCATCATTCTCGAGCTGGGGCCGGTCCTGACGGCGCTGATCCTCGCCGGCCGAATCGGGGCGCGGTACGCAGCCGAGCTGGGCACGATGCGAGTCACCGAGCAGATCGATGCGTTGGAGAGCCTGGGCCGGTCTCCCTCCTCACACCTGGTTATCCCGCGCGTGCTGGCCGGACTGCTGATGATCCCGGCGCTCACGGTGCTGGCGAACTTGTCGGGGATTGTCTCAGGTTGGTTGTCCGTTAAGGCTGTTTTGCCGGTCACCGATGCGGATTTCGTCTACGGTGCCCAATACTATTGGAGACCGTGGGACGCCTGGTACTCGGTGATCAAGGCATTCTTTTTTGCAGGATCAATCACCGTGATTTCGTGCTACATGGGCTTCAACACCCAGCAGGGCGCCGAAGGCGTGGGACGTTCCACCACCACTGCGGTGGTCACCAGCTCGGTGCTGATCCTGGTGCTCGATACGGTTTTAACCCGGCTACTGCTCAACCAATGATCGAGCTGCGTAACGTTCACAAGACATTCGGCAAGCAGGTGGTGCTGAACGGTGTCGACTTCGAGGTGCGGGAGGGCGAGACGGTGGCGCTCCTGGGACCGTCCGGCACCGGCAAGAGCGTCTTGCTCAAGCACATCATTGGCCTGATCCGGCCTGACGTAGGTGAGATCTACGTAGATGGAAAGGACGTCTGCCGGCTCAAGCGAAAGGCGCTGTCAGAGCTCCGGTCGGAGATCGGCTACGTTTTTCAGAACGGGGCCCTGTTCGACTCCATGAACGTCTTCGAGAACGTTCGGCTCGGCATTACGAATCAGGATAAGTACGGAGACATGGAGTATTGCCGCCAGCGAGTAAGCGAGTGCATCCGGCTGGTGAATCTGGCAGCAGAGACTATCGAGAAGTACCCCGCGCAGCTGTCGGGCGGCATGCGGAAACGAGTCGGCATCGCGCGCGCGATTGCGGGAAAGCCCAAATACCTTCTGTATGACGAGCCCACGTCCGGCCTCGATCCGGTCAACGCGGATATCATCGACGGGCTGGTGCAGCGGCTCGACAACGAGCTCGGAGTGACAAGTGTGATGGTGACGCACGATGTGCGCGGCGCATTCCGGGTGGCAGACCGGTTGGCGCTTCTGAGCGAGGGCAAGATCGTCATGCAGGGAACTCCCCAGGAATTCCTGGAATCCAAGAACCAGAAGGTCCGTGAGTTCCTGGAGCGCGACTTCGACAATCCCTCCTTCGCGGCCTAACGATCATGGATTTTCGCTATTCGCGGGAAGCGGTAGTCGGCGCGATCGTCACCGTAGCTATACTCGTGTTCATCTATGGGACCATGTGGCTGAGCGGCCGCTCGGTCTCCTCCGATAACCTGGTGCGGATCCAGTTTGCCAACGTCAGCGGTCTGAAGCGGGCGTCTCCAGTGAGGGTCTCCGGGGTGAATATCGGCAAGGTCGAGGAGATCGAGTTTATGGATGTAGGCAAGGTGCTGGTAACGGCGAGCCTGCCTCCCAAAATTCGGCCCCGGGTCGATGCGGATGCTCAGATCGTGTCCGTAACGCTGGTAGGCGATTACGCGGTGGATTTCGATCCCGGGCGGGCCGGCGAGTTCCTGCCCCAGGGCAAAATTATCCTGGGCACCCAGGATCTTGGTTTGTCAGGTCGCGCCATGGAGCTGAGCGACCGGGCGGACAGCATCTTGATCGGGGCTCAGGCCATTGTAAACAAGGAAACCGCGGAGCAGCTCCGCTCGACGCTGACGGCGCTGGAGGGAACTCTTAA
>DASPKB010000460.1:0-3413 GCA_035628315.1 Gemmatimonadales bacterium
GCTGCTTGCCGATCCTGCGACTGCGTCTCCCGCGCTTCCAACCGCTGCCAGTCCGGCGGGAACGGCACTCAGCGCTCGCATCGTAGCGCTGCAGAACACCCTCTCCACCGACCTGGGAATCAGCGGCTTCACGCTTACGCCCACCCTCCCCCCATCGGTTCTGACCGAAGCCGACTTTACCGGGCTCGTCACGGGCGCACCTATCGCGCTTCGTCTCGATCAATCAACCACCACCTTTCGGGGCGACGCCGAGCTGGGAGCTTCGCTGACCCTGATTGACCGGTGGGACCCCGGCACGGCCCGAGGTGGTCTTCGCGTTGCCGTCTCGGGGCTAGTACGCCTCCCAACCGGCCGCCGGGAACAGACTGATCGCCCGCTCGATCTGGGCACGGGCGACGCTCAAACCGATGTGCAGGTGGATGTGGTGACCGACCTGGGCGCCGGAGCGATCGGCGCCCGCCTGAGTGGAACCTACGTACGCCAATTGGCGAGAACGGTCGGCGCCCGGGTCACCTCACCGGGCCAGCCATACGTTGGGCCGGATCGTCTTCGATTTGTGCGTAGAGACCCAGGGGACGTCATCGCAATCGGCGTGCTCCCGTTCTTCCGGTTGGCACGTACTCTGGCGCTCCAGGCGGGACTGGAGCACTGGTCCCGCGGCAATGACTCTTACGTCTACAGCTCCCCGGCCGATGCACTCCCCGGGATCGAGGCGAACCTGCTCGCTCAGAACTCGAAGGTGAACGCTACGGCGCTGACGGCAGGCATCACTTACGCCAACCCCGGGAGACTGCGGCGAGGCGGAACGGGGCTGCCGGTGGATGCGAGCTGGCGCTATGAGAGGATTTTACGATCGGGCGGAGGGCGAGTGCCTGACACCCATGTCTTGAGGGGGCAATTCCGGGTTTACTTCGGGGTCTGGTAAAGCGTGTCGCGGCCGGTCAGCGGCGCCGCGCAACCGCCGGCGCCCGCAACATTGCCTGGGCGTGCCGCCGGGCCGCATCTCCTTCCGCATCACCCAGCATCCGCGCGATCTCGCTGACCCGGTCTTCACCATGCAGCGACTGAACGTCACTGGTGGCAATTCCCCTGCGAGCTTCCTTGGATACCACCAGGTGACTATCGGCTCGCGCGGCTATCTGCGGCAGATGAGTAATCACCAGAACCTGGTGGCGCTCCGCCACGCTGGCCAGCGCCGCGCCGACCTGCACACCGACTTCGCCGCCAATACCCTGGTCGACCTCGTCAAAGACCAGTGTAGCCACGGCATCGTGCTTCACCAGCACGACCTTGAGGGCCAGCATCAGGCGCGAAAGCTCCCCGCCGGAGGCAACCCGGGCCAGCGGCCGCGCCTCGTGGCCCACGTTCAGCTGCACATGAAGCTGCACGCTCTCCTGGCCGTGCGCACCTGCCTCGTTCAGGGGAGACAGCACCACTGACAGCTTGCCGCCGGGAAGTCCCAGCTGGGGCAGCAGCCGGTTGACCCCCCGCACCAGGCGGTCGGAGGCCGATCGCCGCAATTCGCTCAGTGCTACGGCCGCCTGCTCCAGTGCGGCTTGTGCGCCCGCCCGACGAGCGGCGATGGCCCGAAGGTCGGTGTCCGCGGTGTCCAGCAGATCCAGCTCAGCCGCGGCCTCGTTTCGGGTAGCCAGTACGGCCTCCACACTCGCGCCGTACTTCCCGGTCAGACGGAAGATTAGATCGCGGCGCCGCTCGACCGCGGCGAGGCGTTCCGGATCTTCCTGCACCGAGGCGGCGTACTCGCCGGCCAGACGAGCGAGCTCAGTGAGATTGGCATACGCTCCGTCAAGAAGCTCGCGCCATTCCGCGGTGACGGGATCCACCTTTTCCAGGGCGCCGAGCGCGCGGGCCGCGAGGTTGAGAGCGGCCAGCGCGTTGCCCTCGTCTCCTTCCAGAGCGTCGACCACGCGCTGGGCGTGTTCTACCAGCGATCCGGCCTGAGCGAGCCGGCGGGCTTCGACTTGTAGCGCCTCCTCCTCGCCGGGCTGGAGCTTGGCAGCGTCGATTTCCGCCACGACATGGCGCAGGTAATCCGCGCGGCGGCGCACCTCATCGCGGCGAGCCGCCAGCGAAGTTTCTTCCGAACGGAGCTCGGCGAGATGGGCGTATGCTTCTGCGACTGCCGCTCGCTCCGCCTCCGCGTGAGCAAAGGCATCGAGAATGTCACGCTGCGCTTCGGGCCGAAGCAGACTCTGAGTCTCATGCTGGCCATGCAGATCGACCAACAACCCTCCGAGCTCCGCGAGCACCGACGCGGTGGTCGGGCTCCCGTTCACCCACGATCGAGAGCGGCCCTCGAGCGAAACTTCGCGGCGAATAACCACCCGGCCATCCTCGACATCGAGGCCCAGATCTTCGATCCGCCTCCGGGTGGCCGGATCGATCTCCTCGAACGCTCCCTCCACCACCGCCTTGGACGCACCCGGGCGCACGGTCCCGGACGCGGCCCGCTCGCCCAGAAGCAGCGACAGCGCATCCACCAGCATGGACTTGCCCGCGCCGGTCTCTCCCGTGAGCACGTTCAGGCCGGGGCCCAATTGCAGGGTCACATCGGCGATGGTAGCGAGATCGCGAACGCGGAGCTCGGAAAGCATTACTGCTTGATCTCTCTTCCGGAGAGGTCTCCCCAATGGAGCTTCTGGCGCATCCGTCCGAAGAAGCCCTCTTCACCGAGGCGAATGAGGCAGACCCGGTGGTCGGCCCGGCAGACATCCACTGATTCGCCTGGAGCCAGAGTGCTGCCGGTCTGACCATCGAACGAGACCAGCAGATCGTCGGCCCAGCCGGCAATCGGCTCGATCACGATCCGGTAGGAGGCCGGAACCACTAGGGGCCGGACGGCGAGCGTGTGCGCCGCGATGGGAGTGACCAACATGGCTTCCACCCCGGGGACGACAATGGGTCCGCCGGCGCTCAGGCTGTAGGCTGTTGATCCGGTAGGAGTGGCGACGATGATCCCGTCGGCGCTGTAGGGCCCGACGTTCTCGCCCTGGATGTAGACGTTCACCCGGATTACACGGGCCACGCCGCCCTTGTGAACGGCCACGTCGTTGACTGCCATTTGGGTGGAGCGTGTTTCCCCTTCGGCATCGCGGATGCCGGCGCGCAGCGCCTGACGGCGCTCGATGAGATAGCGGCCGGCCACCAGTGCATCGAGCGCCGGCTCGAGGGTGTCGCGGGTGACCGAGGTGAGGAATCCTACCCGGCCAAGATTGACTCCCAGGATGGGGATCTCCTGCGCGCCGAGCAGTCGGGCTCCGCGCAGCAGGGTTCCGTCTCCGCCGAACGTGATGAGGGCATCGAGCCGCGCGGCATCGAGATCGGGCAGCTGGCGCTTCCAGAGCGAGGTGAGGCGCGGCTCACAGTACAACGAGATTCCCCGGCTGGGAGCT
>DASPKB010000461.1:0-3543 GCA_035628315.1 Gemmatimonadales bacterium
CCATTGATCAGCTTGACCACCGGCGCATCGTCGATCTGCGCCTGGGTGATCGCCTCGTCCTCTTCCTCCTCGACGACCTCGACATCCTCGCCCGTCTCCTCCATGTCCTTGAGGATGCTCTGCAGCTGCTGATCCGAGGCCTCGTAGTATTTCTCGATCAGGTTGCGGAGGGTGTATTCGCCCGCGATGACGGGGAACAAATCGAAGCGGGTGATGAACTTCAGGTCCTCGAGCAGCCCCAGGTCGGTAGGATCTGCCATGGCTACGGTGAGCGTGCGACCCTCGCGCTTGAGGGGAAGCACCACGCTCTTGGTGGCCATGTCGGCCGGTACGAGCTTGATGATCTTGGGATCGACTTCGAAGCGGGACAGATCCACGGCGGGCATGCGATACTGTCGGGCCAGGACCTTGGTGATCTCGAGCTCCTGGACAAGTCCGAGCTTCACCAGCACGTACCCCAGACGGTGCTTGGTGTTCTTCTGCTCAGCCAATGCCTGGGCCAGCTGTTCGCGGGTAACCAGGCCTTCGCGGAGAAGAATTTCGCCGAGCCGATCACCACCGGCTGCTGCCGTCGCCATGTACTCGCCGTTATGAGAGATATGGGTGGACAGGGGTAATATCGGCCGCTCGGCTCCCGAACCTTAGCCGGGCTCGTTCAACGATTGGCGAGGTATGGGCGAAGTCGGGCCACCGCTGCCGGGCCCAGTCCGGGCACCCGGGCAAGGTCATCGACCGAGGTAAAGGCACCGTGCTGCTGGCGGTACTGCACGATTGCGGCCGCGCGCGCAGGCCCCAGGCCCGGGAGTGCGTCTAACTCGGTGAGACTCGCTGTGTTGAGGTTGAGCCGTTGGGCAGGGGCGCCGGGCAGCGGGAGCGACGGCATGGAGGGGGCGGAGGTCGGCTTCCCGGTGGCGGCAGGAGCGCTGAAGGTGACGTGGGGCCCAATAAGCTTCAATAATCCAGGACCAACGCCGGGAACGCGGTCTAGGCTTTCGAGGCTGCCGAACGGACCGTGTGACTCACGATCGGCCTGGATGACCTTGGCCAATCGGAGGCCGACTCGCGGCAGCCGGGCGAGCTCCTGCGCGCTGGCTCGGTCAACATCGATCCGCTCGTTGGGCTCGAGCGGGCGCGCCTGCCGCATGGCGCTGTCGCGCTGCGCCAGCGGGGAGCCAGTTGGCAGCGTAGCGAGCAGCTGGACTTGTCCGAGCGGCTCACCGGGGCGGCTGAGCAGATAGCGCACGCCCTGCCCTGCCACGGCCAAGGCGAGCAGGAGCAGCAGCGCGCGTTGTTCGGCAGGAGGCATGTCACATGGTAAGCGGGGAACCTGCGAACCGGGTAAGTGTTCTTATGCGAGCATGAGCGAGCTTATTCGCTCACCGCCCACCTACTACCCGCCTACCGCTTACTGCTCTCTCCTGATCAACGCCACCGCAACATCGCCCACGATCTGAAGGCTTGCTGCGCTCACCTTGTCGATCGTGTCGTACTGGGTGTGCCACGCCGGATAATCGAAGTCCACCACGTCGATCGCCCGTATGCCGGCCTTCTGCAATTCGAGGTGATCGTCGATGAGAGTGTGTTTCGGTGAGTTGATAAAGTAGCCGCCATAGCCCAGATCCCTCGCCTGCTCCCAGACCAGCTCCACCACCTCGGGCGCGCCAACGAGTGAATTCCCCTCCTGATAGAGCTGGAGATCCTTGTCAGCCACGAGATCGAACAGAACGGCATAGAGCGGTTTGGCTCCGGGCAGCTGATGCGCACCGTAGTAGCGCGACCCGATCAGCACGTCATTCGGGGCCCTATTGAAATCTCCGTAGTCTTCGCCGTCCACGAACAGAAGGTCCACTCCGATGGTGGGAGGCGTTCGCTTCAGGACATCAGCCACGCCCAGGAGCAAAGCCACTCCCGAGCCGCCGTCATTGGCCCCCAAGACGGCGTGACTTGAATCGCGGGACAGCGGACTGTCGGAAACGGGTCTGCTATCCCAGTGAGCCAGGAGCAGGAGACGCTTGGTGCTATCGGGGTTGTATCGAGCGATGAAGTTTCGGAGCGGCAGGGTATCACGGCTGACAGTGACGTGGTTCCAGCTCTGCACTATGACGGTGTCCGCCCGCTGTCGCAGCAGGCTGTCCAGCCAGTTGCCCATTCTCTGGTGTGCCGGCGTGCCTGGTACCCGGGGGCCGAAGGCTACCTGAGTCCGGATGTACTCGAAGGCTGCCGGGCCGGCGAACTCCTGGGGAGGACGCGGCTTCTCACCGCAGGCGAGGAGAGAAAAGGCAGAGAGGGCGGAGAAGGCGGAGAGGGCGGAAAGGCGCATCCGACTCACGGTTGAAGGCTCAGGTGATTCTGGGGCACCGGGTGCGTCTGGAACGTAACTGGTCTATGCGGCTCTAGTCTCTCGTCTTCTCCGCCTTCTCCGCCCTCTACGCCTTAACGATAATCCCCAGCGAACAAGGAGAGCTGCAGGGAGAGGAGAAGGAATATCTGGGACGTGCGGCGGCTGATGTGCCGCGCATCGTTGATAGAGTAGCCGAACTGCAAGCCCGCGCTCACGGTCTTGAGCAGATCGGTGTCCATGCCGCCGCGGATCTCTTCCCGTCTTACATCGGACACGACCAGACATTCCGGGTCGTCGCCCTGCTCCAGGCAGGTGAGGGTCTTGGAGGAGAGCGCCGTCAGCGTGGAGCGCACCCGCTTACGGCTCCTGCTTATGGAGGTCGGCAGCGCGAAGCTGTAGGTGAGGGTTCCGGTGATGTCGTCCTGATCGAGCACCGTGGCGTTCCCGTTATTTTCGGTGCGCTGGGAGCGCGAGGAGAGGCCGGCCGACACGCCGAGCCCGTTCCGGAAGGAGAACTGAAGATCGGGAGTCAAGGTCGATGACGAGGTGGCGCTTCTCGCCGAGGTACCCCCACCGAATCGAGGTTGCGTGGAAGTGCCCTCGCGGTAGCGGGCCCCGACACCCGCGGCGATGAGCGTAAAGGGACCACCAGAGAAGGTATGGGTCCAGCGCAGGCTGCCGACCGGCCACTCCCGCTGGCGGCTCGCGGTCTCAGAGAAGCCGTTCGCCACCTGCTGGAACCGATGGGTTCTTATCAACGAGTAGGAGAAGGTAGCGGTGAAGCCAAGCGGCAGATCAGCACCGGAGGACAGGGTGGTCGTCCGGGACTCGGTGGCGCCGCGGGCGCTCTCTCCCTCCTGTCCCAGGAACCGGTCCAGCCCGCCCAACCCGAGCATGAAGCCCAGGGATGGATCGAAGACATTGAGGTCGTAGGTGGAGCTGCGAGTGAGCCGATTGCTCACGTCGACTGGCCGCACCCGGGCAACGAGCTTCGCAATGCCGCTGGTGTCGCCCCAAATGCCGCGCATCAACCGGGCGACGTCAAACGAAACTCCGATGTCCCGGCCCCGCGAATTGTTGAGGGTTTGAGGGAGGATGAACGCTCCAGTATCACCATCGGCCTGAACCGGCGACCGGCTGGCCAGCGTGCGGGACAGAAGGAAGTTGCTCGACGTGGTGAACCGGGGGCGGAGCCAGGAGCT
>DASPKB010000462.1:0-2805 GCA_035628315.1 Gemmatimonadales bacterium
CGGGTCCACACCGCAGCCGCCAGTCCATAGGGAGTAGCATTGGCGATCTGAATGGCGTCGGCCTCGTCGGTAAACGGGATGACACTCATAACCGGCCCGAAGATCTCCTCCTGGGCAATTTTGGCAGAGTTGTCGACATCATAGAAGATGGTGGGCTCGATATACCATCCCCGCTCGAACTGCTTCGGCCGGCCGCCACCTGCTGCCACCTTCCCTTCCGTGCGGCCAATGTCGAGGTAACCTGACACCCGGTCCCGCTGCTCGGCACTCACCAGTGGGCCCATCTTGTTCTCCCGGTCCAAGCCCGGCCCGAGCTTGATGGTCTTCGCCTTGGCGGCAGCAGCGTCCACGAACTTCTTGTAGATATCGCGCTGCACCAGCACCCGGCTTCCAGCCGAGCAGACCTCACCCTGGTTGATAAACGTGCCGAAGAGTGCACCATCTACCGCATTCTCGAAATCCGCGTCGCTGAAGAAGATGTTGGGGGACTTTCCGCCGAGCTCGAGCGAAACCCGCTTCAGCTGATCCGCCGCGCTCCGCATGATGACTCTCCCGATCTCCGCGCTCCCGGTGAAGGCGATCTTGCGGACGTCAGGGTGAGCGACGAGGGGGGCGCCGGCGGAAGGCCCATCCCCGGTCACGATGTTGACGACGCCGGGCGGTATCCCGACTGCCTCGAAGTCCCTCGCCAGGGCCAGGATCGAGAGCGGGGTCTGTTCCGCGGGCTTGAGCACCACGGTGCATCCGGCAGCCAGGGCAGGGGCGATCTTCCAGGCCGCCATCATCAGAGGATAGTTCCAAGGAATGATTTGGCCGGCCACTCCTACCGGCTCCCGCATGGCAAAGGCCACCGCCTGGGCCGGAACCGGTAGTACCTCACCGTTGATCTTGGTGGCAAGGCCGCCATAGTACTCAAAGCAGGTAGCAGTGTCGTCCATGTCGTACTCCGACTCGACGATCGGCTTACCGGAGTTCCGGGTTTCCAGCTCGGCCAGCTCCGCACGGCGAGCTCGAATCCGTTCGGCCAGGCGCAGGAGGATACGGCCCCGCTCCTGAGCGGTCACATCCTTCCAGCCGCCATAAAAAGCTTTTGTCGCCGCCCGGACTGCCCCATCCACGTCGGCGGCAGTACCCGAGGGGCAGGTTGCAATGACCTCCTCAGTGGCGGGATCGAAGACCTCGAACGTCTTTCGCTCCGCGGCATCGACAAACTTGCCGTCGACATACATCTGATAGTGCGAGCTGGAAGACTGGCGCGCGTTTCCGGACACTCTCGCCGTGCTCGTCATCGGCTCCTCCACTTCTGCTCTTGGCTGGCACTACGGTGGTGTGAGTTCCTCTCGGCCGTATCACGTGCTGTCAGGCTGCGACGTTCTCCCGCGACGGGCGGTTAGCCACCAGAGGCGTGCCGGCACGTGCCGTATCATCCCGGATATGCCACGGCATGCCTTCGCGGCTCAGATGATATAGGAACGGATCGGGGTCGAACTGCTCCGGCGACAGGACTCCGGTACCACGCCAGATGCCCTGGGCGACCAGCCTTGCCGCAATCACCGGCGGGATCCCGGTCTGATATGCCGTGGCCTGGACGCCCAGCTCCCGGTAAGCAGTCTCGTGGTCGCTCACGTTATAGATATAGAATGCCCGCGGCTGTCCGTTCTTGTACCCCTTGGCCAACGTGCCGACACAGGTCTTGCCCCGAAGCCGTCCCGCCAGGTCTCTCGGCTCCGGCAGCAGCGAGACCACGAGGTCCCGCGGTGCGATCGATACGCTCCCGACCTGGACCTGATCCTTGCGGGAGAGGCCCAGCGCCTTCATGACCCGGAGCGTCTCGACCGTTACCTGGTCCATGCACAGCTTGAAGTCCACCACGCGAACTTTAGGAAAGAATCGCGGAAGTGTTCGCGATTCCTCATGGTCCACGTAGTAGCAGCTCAGAACGCCCAGCTCGGGAAAGTCGAACTGCTCGAACCCGGTGAGCGGCTCTTCCAGATGATACTGGCCGTTCCGGTATGCCACCGCCTGGCACAGACACTCGTCGATGAAAACCCAGGGACTGAAGGCGGCAAGAAACCCCTGGTGGCCCTGGCAAACCGAGTTGTCGCCGTCGCGCACCCGGAATTCGGTGACAACGTCGAGCAGGTGCTTCGCCGCGTAAGCGGCATAAACATTCGTGGTGCCGGGGTCGGCGCCCATCCCCAGGATGGCCATCCGGCCGGCGTCCTTGAACTCGGCATCGAGTGCGAACTGGTCATCCATCTTGGGGATGCCATCCGCATCCGTTCCCGCGCTGGCAAGGTCGATGTAATGGCAGCCGGCCTCTAGGCAGGCGCGCATGACAGCGAGGTTCGTCGCGGGAAGCGCCGCGTTCAGGAGCAGGGTAGTGCCGGTCTTCCGTATAGCACTGGCCACAGCGGTGTGGTCTCCGGCGTCGAGTTCAAGAGCCGTGACCCGCAAATCTTTGAGCCGGTCCGCCAGGAGGGACGCGCGGGCGGACACCGCGTCGGCGATGACTAGTTTCTCGAGCACCGCCTCGTTCGCGAATTTGAGGGCGGACACGGTCCCCACCGCGCCGGCGCCCAACACCAGGACTTTCACAAACTCCTCTTTTCATTGTTGGCGCGGCACCGGTCTGGCCCTGGTGGCGGACTCCGCTCACCATCGGGACCTCGCCCCCGCCGCTGATGGGGGCTCACAGCTCAAGGAGATGGTCAGCTGTGAGAGTGGACCCTCCGCTTGGTCGGAGGATGCAAACGTACCGTTGCTCCAATGGAGGTCGGGTACCCTGCCATAGTAGCTCCGCAC
>DASPKB010000463.1:0-4251 GCA_035628315.1 Gemmatimonadales bacterium
TATCGGCCGACCTTGCGGCGGCGAGCTGCTGCTGAACAGCCTCGGGCGAGAGCCCCAGGACCTGGGCGGCAGAACCCACATCGCGCTGCGTCCGCAAGGCGGCGTTCGGCACCGCCAGTACGTCGTCCCTCCGGCCGACGTGGACCTCCACCTCGGCGTTCATGCCCGGGCGCAGCAATCCTTCCTTGTTGTCGATCCGCACCAGCACCGGGAACATCGTCACGTTCTGCTCGGTCAGCGCCTGGGGCTCGATCTTGAGCACCGTGCCCGAGAACGGACGGTTGGGGTAAGCGTCGACCGTGACGGTGGCCTGCTGGCCCGGCTGGACTTTACCGATGTCGGTCTCGTCCACCAGGGTTCGGATTTGTACCAGGTTGAGATCCGCCATCTTGAGCAGCACGGTTCCGCCGCCCACGTCGTTCGTGGGTGAGGAAATTACCTGGCCGCGCTCCACCTGCTTCTCGATGATCGTGCCGTTGATCGGAGCCCGGACGTTGGTGTCGTCCAGCTGATCCCGGGCGTTGTCCAGCGCCACCCTGGCCCGGATCACTTCGGCATTGGCGTTGGCGTAATCGAGCAGCGCCTGTTCGTGTTCCTGCTCCGTAATGGACTGGGATTTGAACAGCTCATCGGCCCGGCGTCGCTGAGAGCTGGCGTTGGTGAGGCGCGCCTGCGCCACCTCGAGATCGGCCTGGGCCTGGGCGACTGCGTTCCTCGGGATACGGGGATCTACCCGGACCATCAGATCGCCCCGTTTCACCGTCTGACCGGTCTCCACCGCGAGCGACAGGATCTCTCCGGAAGCCTTGGACTTTACCTCGACGGTAGTGTCGGGCTGCACGGCACCGGAGGCTTGTGCGGAGACCACGATGTCGCGTCGCTCGACCGGCACGGCCTGGTAGGGCGAAGGTGGCGCTTCCTCCTTGCAGGCAACTATGAGGATCGCGGGTATCCAAGCCACCGCGAGGGAGCGCAGGGCAAGTTGCTTCATTCTAGCTTCCTTCCAGTCTCGAAGTCCCGCTCCACTCGTCCATCCTTCAGGTGCACCTGCCGCCGCGCATGCTCCGCGATGTCGTGCTCGTGGGTCACCAGCACAATTGTCTGCCCCGCCTCATGCAGCGACGCGAACAGGGCCATGATCTCTTCGCTCGTGGCGCTGTCGAGGTTGCCGGTGGGCTCGTCAGCCAGAAGGATGCTCGGCCGATTGACCAGCGCTCGAGCGATGGCCACTCGCTGACGCTGACCGCCGGAGAGCTCGTTCGGCCGGTGATTCATGCGGTCGGCCAGCCCGACATTGGCGAGCGCCTGGCTCGCCAGCTCCCTCCGCTCCTTGGCGCCAACTCCGGCGTAGACCAGCGGAAGCTCGACGTTGTGCAGGCTGGTAGCCCGGGGCAGAAGGTTGAAGGTCTGAAACACGAAGCCGATCTCCTTGTTCCGGATGCGGGCCAGCTCGTCGTCACCCAGCTCGGAGACCCGGTGTCCGTTGAGCCAGTACTCACCGGCGGTCGGACTGTCCAGGCAGCCGATGAGATTCATCAGCGTCGACTTGCCCGACCCGGACGGTCCCATCACCGCCACGAACTCGTTCTTCCGGATCGTCACGTCCACCCCCCGCAACGCGCGGACTATCTCCCCGCCCATGTCGTACTCTCGCTGAAGATTGCGGGTCACGATGACGGCGTCGCGCGGAACGTCCGCCGGCAACTGGGCCATCCGCTCCTCGGTATTCAGGATGGTGCTGGTCACAGCTTCCGTCCTATCAGAGCCTCGAGCTGCGCCTTGGAGCGCAGGTAGTCGAAGCGGGCGTTGACCACATCGACCTCCGCCTGGTTGAGGGCCTCCTGTGAGGTGAGCACATCCACGATAGTCGAGGCGCCGAGCCGGTAGCGTTCCTGCTGCACTCGAAGGTCTTCCGTAGCAGCCACCACACTGGTCCGGGTAATCTCGATCCGGGCTCGCGCGGCCTCCAATTCAGCCAACCGGAGCTCCAGGTCGGCTTGCACAGCGCGGCGAGCCTCCGATGCCTCGGCCTCGGCGACATCGAGATCCGCCTCCCGCTGAATGATGGTCAATTCCCGGTCGAACCCATCGAACAGGTTCCAGCGCAGCGCGAGACTCACCTGGCGCTGGTTCAACAGATCGTAATCGTTGGTCCGGCTTCCGTTCCACCCGGTGTTCGCCGAAAGAGTGAGCGAGGGCCAGTAGCTCGACCGGGAGGCTCGTAGGTTCGCATTAGCCGCCGAGGCGTTCGCGGTGGCGCTCTGCACCCGCGGCGAGCGGGACTCAACTTCGACCCGAAGCGCCATGGTGTCGAGTGCCGGCAAGATGTCATAGAACGCCGAATCGTCGGCGGCGCGGACCCGCCCGGTCTCGCCGATCAGCCGGGCGAGGTTGGCCTCGGCGGCGGCGAGATCGGTCTGGGTTGTGAGCCGGTCAAGACGGGCGTTGCCGAGGGTAACCAGAGATCTCAGTGAGTCCGAGCGCGTCGCCGAACCCGCCCGCAGCTTTGCCACCGAGGTCTTCAGCTGCTCTTCGGCCCGGCGTACGCTGGTTTCTCTCACCCGGAGCAGCTGCGCCGCGGCGAGAGCATCGAGAAACTGGTTGGTGGTAGTGAGCGCCTGCTGAAAACGGGCGTCGATCAGCGAAGCATCGGCGGCATCCTCGCTAGCGCGGGCCGCACGCGACTCGGCACCGCGCCGAAAACCGGTGAAGAGATCTACGCTCGCGGAGAGCGAGGTACTGAGACTCCGGTTGCTGCTGTTGCCGCTCGTCACGATTCCGGTCACCGGGTCGATCCGCGACGCTCCTTGGGAGAAGAAGTCACTGGCCGAGGAGCTGGCGGAAAGGGTAGGCAGGTAAGCACCCCACGCGCTCCGGCGACGGGCGCCGGCGGTCCTCACGTCGGCCGCCGCCCGGATAACGGCGGGCTGTACCCGCTCCGAGCGGCGAATGGCCTCGTCCAGGGTGATTGCCCGCTGCTGAGCCGCCAGGGACCCGGTGCTCAGCAGGCCCAGCAACACCACAGCGCCGAACGCGCTACGCGCCATTGCGACTACAAACGGGGCCTTAGCCTCGAAGGTTTCAGTTGGCAACACAGTCATACCACTCTCTCCAACAGCCACGGGTCCCGAATCGGTTGTCTCCCATATCAGTTATCGGTCGGCCCGCCGGCGAAACGCCTCCCGCCCCGCTCCAACGGCAAACCAGGCGCACAGGGCCGCCAGGACATAGGCCGAAATCCTCGGGATCGCCACAAAAAGGAGACCCAGAGAAACGAAGATGCAGCTAATGGGCAGAAAGACCGAGCGGCGAGCATGGCTGGCAACGGCCCGAAACACCAGAACAGCGCGCCGGCGGTTCTCCCGCCGGCTTCTCTTGTAAACGGCCGGGGTGTCCGGGTGTTGGTGGGTCAACGCCGCCGGCAGGGCCTGGCTGATCCGGCGGGGCCCCCGGAGCGGCCGGCTAGCCACTTCCCGGCTCCGGGCGATGTCGAGCCGAAACTGGTCTTCCATGGCCTGAGCCAGATCGGAATCCTCGACCAGCACATCCAGCTCAAAATTCCCCAGCAGGCTGGAGGGGTTCAGGTTGCTGGATCCGATCCGGACCCATCGGTGATCGCACATGATTGTTTTGGCGTGCAACATGGGGCCATCCCACTCGTATATCCTGACCCCGCTGCGGAGCAGCTCCCGGTATCCGATGCGGGACAGGTTCCGAATCAGGGGCACGTCGCTGGAGCCCGGCACCAGCAGCCGCACGTCCACGCCGTCCCGGGCGGAATCCCGGAGCGCCTGAAACAGTCTGGGAGGAGCCACCAGGTAAGCGTCTGTGATCCACAACCGGTCCACGCTTCCCACCGCAATCAGCTCGATAACCCGGTAGGCTCGTTCTCGCCCAGGCTCGCCACTGATCACCCGCACTTCGGCGTTCCCCATGGGTGCCACGGCTCCGGCCACCTGGTCGGCAGGCACCGGCGGGCCGGTACGGTTCCACACCTTGACGAAGGTCTGGTCCAGCACCGCCGCTGCCGGACCCAGGATCTGGATAGCGGTGTCGCGCCAGGGTTGCCGGTTCTTATGATTTTCGCCGGTCCACTCACATCCAATGCACAAGCCGCCCAGGATGGCTCGCGCGCCATCGGCAACTACAAGCTTGCGGTGATTGCGCGAGACGTTGGAGACCACATCCACGAGCTGTGGTGGGTGGAAGGCGCGGACCTCTACCCCAGCGGCCCTGAGATAGCGCCAGTAG
>DASPKB010000464.1:0-2440 GCA_035628315.1 Gemmatimonadales bacterium
GGACGTCTATGAGATGCTCCGGCACGGACGCACTGCGGGCGTTTTCCAGTTCGAGTCTCCATTGGCTACTGATACGCTCCGGGCGATGAAGTGTGACCGCTTCGACGACCTCGTGGCGAGCAACGCGCTGCTGCGGCCAGGCCCGCTGGACGCCGGCATGCACACCGTGTTCATCCGCCGAAAGCTGGGCCAGGAGAAGGTGGTCTATCCCCATCCGTCGTTGCGCGAGATTCTGGAGCCGACGTACGGGGTCATCACCTATCAGGAGCAGGTGATGCGGATCGCCAACGTTCTGGCGGGCTTCACCCTGGCCGAAGCCGACGTACTACGGAAGGCGGTCGGCAAGAAAGATCAGGATCTGGCCAACAAGGAAGTGGCCAAGTTTGTGGCGCGCGCCATTGGACAGGGCCATTCGCGCGCGGTCATCGAGGAGCTCGGGCGACAGATCGTCACATTTGGGCGCTACGGGTTCAACAAGTCTCACTCGGTGGCGTACTCGATCCTCTCGTATCAGACCGCCTGGCTGAAAGCGCACTATCCTGCCGAGTTCATGGCCGCCCTCCTGTCCTCCGAAATCGGCAACACCGACAAGGTGGTCCAGTATATCAACGAGGCACGCGAGCTTGGGCTCGAGATCCTGCCACCCGACGTCAACGAATCAGGCTTCAAGTTCACGGTGGTGGGAGATCGCCGGATCCGCTTCGGTCTGGGCGCCATTCGAAATGTCGGTGAAGCCGCGATTCAATCGATCATCGAGGGACGGGACCGGGCGCCGTATCGGACCGTCGCCGACCTGGTCGAACGGATTGACCTCCGGTTGTGCAACAAGCGGGTGCTGGAGTCACTGGTCGCGGCCGGAGCGTGCGACTCCCTGGGTGCCCACCGCAAGCAGCTCATCGAGCAGCTCGACCCCGCACTCGCGGAGGCCCAGCTGCTGCAGGCAGAGCGGGAGGCAGGGCAGGGCTCGCTGTTCGGCGACGGCGGAAGCAGCGGCGAAGGCGGAATGGGCGGAATAGCTATCACGGCCGAGCACGCGGGCGCGTCCGCCTTTTCCCCTCCAAGCTCCCCGGAAATTCCAGCGTGGACCGAGGCCGAGCGGCTTGCCCGTGAGAAAGAGGTCCTGGGCTTCTTTATCTCCGGTCATCCACTCGAGCGCTTCCGGGAAGAGGTAGAGCTGTTCGGTACCCGGACCACGGCTACCCTGGGCGAGTGGGGAGAGCACCAGGTGAGCGTTGCGGCAGTCGTTACGGCGGTCAAGCGACAAATTTCCAAGAAGACAGGAAAGGAGTACGCGCGGCTGGTCCTGGAAGATTTCCATGGCACCGCCGAGGCCATCGTTTTTCCGGAAGCCTGGGCCAAGCTCAACCAGGTTATTCTGCCGGACTCGTCTCTCCTGCTCACCGGCGGATACAGCGATCGCGACCGGGGAGAGGACCAGGCTCCGTTCATTGTTGAAAGCGCGCGACCGCTGGAGGAGCTAAAAAGGTCAGGCGCTGTGGCTCTCAGCCTACGGTGGCGGGCGCCCTCCGCACCGGAACCCCAGGCGCTGAGACACGTGGCGGCGCTCTGTTCGGCCTACCCAGGCTCTACCCCGCTCTACATCGAGTGGAGTGACGGCAACGGCGAGGCGGTTCGGCTTCGTTCACGGCGGCTGCGAGTGGCACCGGAGACTGAACTGGTTCGCGCCTTGCGTGACCTGCTCGGATCCGAATCCGTGCACTACGTCAAAGCGGGCTGATCATGCCCTCGGCGTACACCCTCGAGTTCGAGAAGCCACTCCAGGAGCTGGAGCGCCAGATCGAGGACTTGAAGCGCATCGGCACCGAGCGTCAGATCGATATCAATGGTGAGCTCGAGGGGCTGACAACCAAGCTCGAGACTCTCAGAGCCGACATTTACCGCAAGCTCACACCACTGCAGCGTGTCATGGTCGCCCGGCACCCGCGGCGGCCGTATACCCTGGATTATCTCAGTACCATCTTTACCGATTTCATCGAGCTGCACGGTGACCGGCTGTACATGGACGACCCTGCAATTGTCGGGGGGTGGGCTCGTCTTGCTGGAGTGTCGGTCATGGTCATAGGGCACCAGAAGGGGCGAGACACCAAAGAGAACCTGAAACGCAACTTCGGCATGCCGCATCCCGAGGGGTATCGCAAAGCACTGAGGCTTATGAAGTTGGCTGCCAAGTTCGGAGCTCCGGTCATCACTCTCATCGACACTCCCGGCGCTTACCCCGGGCTGGGAGCGGAAGAGCGCGGACAGTCGGAGGCCCTGGCCCGAAACATCTTGGAGATGTCCGCCCTGCCTACGCCGTGTATCGCCGTCGTCATCGGAGAAGGAGGCTCCGGCGGCGCCCTGGCGCTGGGCGTAGCGGATCGCGTGCTGATGCTGGAGAACTCAGTGTACTCCGTAATTTCGCCGGAGGGCTGCGCCGCCA
>DASPKB010000465.1:0-4279 GCA_035628315.1 Gemmatimonadales bacterium
GAACGGTGCGCCGACATCGAGCGCCAGGTGACCGGCCTGGACCGGCTGAGCTCACAGCTGGCGATGGCGGAAGATCAGGTAGAGCGGGTGATCAAGACTCAGAACGCCACCGAGATTCGGCTGGGCCACTCCACCGAGGCCATGGAACGGCTCCAGGGGCAGATGAGTGGACTGAGCGACAAGGTCGAGACCGCGTTGCTGCTTCGGGAGCAGGTCGAGTCGTTCCTTAGTCTTCAGGGCCCGCTGGCCGCGCTCAAGACCGATGCCGATACGCTCCGCACCCAGCTCAGCGAGCTGGCGGAGGGTGTCGCCCGCATGCGAACCCAGCACGATGATGCCCTGACCGCCCACCGCCACACCACCTCGCGGTTGGAGAACTTCGATCAGGACTTCCAGGCCGCCACCGGCAAGCTGGAAGACGTGGTCCGGCGGGCCCAGGCAGTCGAGCGGCAGATGGAGCCTATTCAGCAGGCCTCCACCGCCATCCCGGATGTCCAGCACCAGCTCGCGGTGCTCAAGGCCTTGGCCGATCAGGTCGCACAGAAGACCACCATGTTGGAGCAGGAGAGGGAGGCCGTGGATCGCGCCGCCACCCAGATTGCCCAGCTGACCCGGATGGATCGGGAGCTCGATGCCTGGCTCCGCCGTCAGGAGGAGCAGATTCGCCGCTTTGGTCCAATCGAGGCCAAGATCACCGAGGTGAAGACAATCCAGGACAAGGTGCTGGCCCGGACCGAAGAGCTGCAGTCCACCTCACAGAAGATCGAGGACGCCCAGCAGTCCGCCCGTCAGGCACTGACTGATCTCCGCGAGCAGATGCGGAAGAGCAGTGAGGGCTTCGAGCTGGAGCATCGGAGCTTGCACGCGGTAAGCGAGCGGATCGCCGACCTGCGGAAAGCTGTGAAGGAATGTGAGACCCGCCTGGGTGAGCTGGACGCCGCAACGCAGGGCACCGCCGCGGTTCAGAACCAGGTCCGGAACGTCGGCGAGCAGATCGGCGATCTGGCCAAGGAAGTCAACGCCCTGAGCCAGGAGGCGGCCCGCGCCAGCTCGCTGCGGCAGGACGTCGCCCGGCTGGACAGCACTGCCACCGACCTCGCTGCGCGCATGCGGCGCCTGGATGAGATCAGGCCCGGCGTGGAGCAGGCCATCGAGCAGCTGAGCACCCTCAAGGGCACCCGCGAGCTGCTCGCCGACGGGCTGGAGCAGATGCGGGTGGCATACGAGGAGATGAGCCGCCTCCGCGAAGGCCACGGGGAGACGCAGGCCTGGCTGGCCAACGCGGATGTCTGGACCCGGAAGGTGCAGACCCAGGTCAAGGAGCTGAGCGCAATGGAGCCCGCGGTCGAGCGGATCCGGAGCGAGGTAGAGCAGGTCAAGACATCCATGCAGCAGATCGAGGCCGGGCGCGAGCTGGTGCACGAGGTCCAGCGCGGTCTGCTCGAGGTCGGCACCCTGAGCAGCGAGTTGAAGGACCGGACCGATGGTCTGCGCAGCCGGATCGACGCCGCGGAAGCCCGGTTCGCCCAGCTCGGCAAGCAGGCCGAAGGCGCTCAGCGTCTCTCTGATACCATCTCGGTGGTCACCGCTTCAGTCGAGGACGCCGAACGCCGCATGAATATGGTGGACGAGTCGGTACGCGGGCTGGAGAGCCGCACCCAGCAGATCGATCAGGTGGAGGAGCGAATCCGCCTGCTCGGCCAGGAGCTGGAGCAGCGCCAGGGCGCGCTGGACAAGGCCACCGAGCACCTCACCCGGGCCTCCGCGCTCCGGAAAGAGGCGGCCGAGGCGGCGCAGCGGATGGAGGATGTCACCCGCACCGTCAGCGCGACGCTCAGCCAGGCCCAGGACCAGGCCGGCGGCCTGCAGCGTCTGGCCGGCGAGCTTGAGACCCGCTCCAACGCGCTCAAGTCGATCGACCGTCAGCTCACGCACTTCGAGGAGCTGCTCGGCAAGTGGGAGTCGGCCCAGACCGCGGCAGCCAAGGCGCTGGAACAGACCCTGGCCCGCCAGGCTGGTGTCGAAGCTATCGAGGCGCAGGTCAAGCACGTGTTCGACCTGGCGGAGCGTACCATCCAGGACGTGCAGACCATCGGATCGGCACGGCGCGAGATCGAGGAGACCCGTGCCATGCTCCAGGCCACCCAGGATCAGTTCAAGACCACGGAAGAGACGCTCAAGGGCTTCGAATCGCGGAAGCGGCAGCTCGAGCGGGCCGAGCAGCGGCTGGCGCGGGCGGAGGCCCTGGCGCTTGGCATTCGGGCCACTGTGGAGTCACTCACTGCGCAGAAGACCGTGGTGGATCACGCGATGGAATCGGCCGGTGCGCTCGGGTTCCAAATGAAGCAGGCCGAGGCGCTGATCGGAGCGCTGCGGCGCGAGCGGGATCTTGCCTGCGATCTCAAGGCGGCGATCTCCGCGCTCGACGAGGAAACCGGAGAAAACAACGGGCAGGCACGGCATCAGGTCTGACCGTGCGCATGAAAAAAGGCCCGGGGGTAAATCCCCGGGCCTTTTCTTTTTGCCGAGCTTGCGGCCTACTCTTCGTCCTCCGCACCGACTCCGACGGACGCAGCCGCTTCGTTGATGCCCGATTCGGCCAGCTCATTCAGGATCTTATCGGTGGCCTCTTCCTCTTCGAGCGTCTGCTGCAGCAGCTGGACCGCCTGCTCCAACCCGAGCAACTGGGCGTAGGTGCGAAGGCAGCCGTACGCCGCGATTTCGTAGTGCTCCACCTTCTGGGCTGACGCGATGAGGGCGGCGTCGATCACGGGACCTTCGCCTTCCTTCTCCATCACTTCCTTACCTTCTTCAATCAGCCCCTGCATTCCCTTACAGGTCTTACCCCGAGCCGACTGCCCCAGCTCCTGGAAGACCCGCTCCAGCCGCTGCACCTGGCCTTCGGTTTCCTTGGTGTGCTTGTTGAAGGCCTGCTGCAGCTCAGGTGATTCGGCCGCCTTGGCCATCCGCGGCAAAGCCCGAAGCAGCTGCTTCTCCGCGTTGTAGATGTCTTTCAGTTCTTCGAGAAAGAGCTTCTCGAGCGAGTCGAGACTCATGGATTGCTCCTGGGATTGTTCCCTGACTTCTTGGCTGCTTCCTTGGTTTCATCCTTGACCCGCTTGGCCGATTCCTTCACCTGCTGCTTGACACTCTGGCCGGCCTGCTGCACGACCTCCTGGAGCTCCGGCTTCCGCTGCTCGAACTCGGACTTGACCGTCTCCTTCACTTCACGACCCGCCTCAACGGCGGCATCCTTGGCCCGCTCTACTGTCTCCTCCGCGCGATCCATCAGTTGATCGCGGGCCGACCCCATCATCTCATCTTCCTTCTGGGTGCCGGGCAGCAGAAGTCCAAGGGCGATGCCCACCACTGCGGCTCCAACCGCCAGCATCAGTGGGTTTTCCTCCGCGGCATACTCGAGGTTGGTCCTGAGGCGCTGTGTCTGCCAGCGAGCCTGATTACCGATATCGCCGATGCGCTCTCCTGCGCGCTCCTTCAGCTCACTTGCGCGCTCGGTTACGCCACTGGCGGCTTCACTGACGCTGTCCTTCACGTTGCTGACCGTATGTCCCACCCGGCCGCGAATGCCGGAGCCGCCATTACCCTGGCGGCGCTCCGGGCCGGTGTAGGCGTAACGGGCCATGCGGTTTCCACTGATATCGCTTTTTGACCGCTGGGTCAGCAGCCAGGTCACCCCGGCGCCCACCGCAATCACCGGCAACGGGTTCTCCCGAATCATCTCCACCACGCGGGAGCTGGTGCGGCGCGCCTGCTCGCCAACGTTGGATACGGCGCCCTGCGCCGCGTCCTTGATGGCGCTCTTGGCTTCCTGCTTCAGGTTGCTCGGGCTGAGCCGGTCGCCCAGCTCATCGATATTACGGCTCATCCGGTCGCGGGTCTGCTCGATCTCCCGCTCGATCTCTTCCGGGCGCCGTTCGCTGCGGGACTCGACATCGGTGTCGAAACCCTGTTCCGCCGGCTCGTAGGCGAGCTCGGGATTCTGGCGTTCGTAGTCAGTCATGTCCGTTGCTCCTTCGCCCACTGGACGTCGTCTTTAAGGGTTTCCACGGTGCGGCGGGGGGCGAGGTCCACCCGCTTGAGTTCCTTCATGCCTTTCTGCAGCATGATATATCCCACGATGGCCAGGACCGCGCCCACGATCAGCGCCGACCAGGCCAGGGAGATATTGGCCAGATCTCTGATGGCTAGGATGAGCGCCGCCACCAGTGCCAACCCGCCAAGATAGGCTACAAATCCGCCGGACAGCACGGAGACCAGG
>DASPKB010000466.1:0-3132 GCA_035628315.1 Gemmatimonadales bacterium
TTGTAGGCAATCACCCCCGCCTTGACATCGTCCTTGTTTGGCAGGCCAAGATGCTCCTTGGGTGTGACGTAACAGAGCATCGATGTACCGTACCAGCCGATCATGGCAGCGCCGATGGCGCTGGTAATGTGATCGTATCCCGGCGCGATGTCGGTGGTGAGCGGGCCCAGTGTGTAGAAGGGCGCCTCGTCACACCATTCCAGCTGCTTCTCCATGTTTTCCCTGATCAGGTGCATTGGGATGTGCCCTGGCCCCTCATTCATGACCTGCACCTCGTGCTCCCAAGCAATTCGGGTGAGCTCGCCCTGCGTGCGCAACTCGGCGAACTGGGCCTCGTCATTCGCATCGGCGATGCTTCCCGGGCGGAGCCCGTCTCCCAAGGAAAACGACACGTCGTACGCCGCCATGATCTCGCAGATTTCGCGGAAGCGGGTATAGAGGAAGCTTTCCCGGCGGTGAGCCAGGCACCACTTGGCCATGATCGAGCCGCCCCGGGACACGATGCCGGTGACTCGGTTGGCTGTGAGCGGGATGTAGCGGAGCAGCACGCCGGCGTGCACGGTGAAGTAATCCACGCCCTGCTCTGCCTGCTCTATGAGGGTGTCTCGATAGACTTCCCAGGTGAGGTCCTCCGCAACCCCGTCCACCTTCTCCAGCGCCTGGTAAATTGGCACTGTACCAATGGGTACCGCCGAGTTCCGAATAATCCACTCTCGGGTTTCGTGGATGTTCTTGCCGGTGGATAGGTCCATCACAGTATCGGCACCCCAGAGCGTGGCCCAGCGTAGCTTCTCGACCTCCTCCTCGATCGACGAGGTTACGGCCGAGTTGCCGATGTTGGCGTTGATCTTCACTTGAAACCGGCGCCCGATGATCATCGGCTCCAGCTCCGGGTGATTGATGTTCGCCGGGATGATGGCTCGACCCCGAGCCACTTCGCTGCGGACCACCTCGGCGGGAACTCCCTCGCGGATAGCAACGAACTCCATCTCCTGGGTGATCACCCCACAGCGAGCGTAGTGCAGCTGGGTGAGCGGCCGGTTGCGTGACTGCACCCATTTGCTACGCACCAAGGGAATTCCTGCTTCTATGTCTGAAGTGCGCGGACCGCTGGTGTCGTACACTCTGAGCGGAAGCTCTCCGCCCGAGAGCGCGATCTCCCGCATGGGCACCCGCAAGCCGTGCGGCCCATCGAGGTAAATCTTCGTGGAATTGGGGAAAGCGTCGCCGTAGCCCGGCGTGCTTGGCCGGGCTGTCGAGGTCTTGTGTGTGGTTGCCTGGGAACGGGCAGATCTGGTAGGAAAAGGCTTTGCGCTCACTCCGCACTCCCTTCGCCGGTATCAGCCGGATCAGGTTCCAAGGGTGACTTCTCAATCGGTGTGGTGTACACCGATGCCCCTGGCGGTATCGAACACTAATTCGTTTTTGTAACTTGGGTCAAATTCCCATCGATTCTTATCTGGGACGGGAGGAGACCAATCTCAGGGCCTCCACCTCCTGGATTTCACGTGGAGCCTTGGACAGCCACTCCACTCCCTCACGCGTGATCACGTAGTCGTCCTCGATCCTGACACCAATGTTCTGGTACCGCTCGACCACCTTTCGAACCTGGGCGATCATCGCCCGGTTTTTGGGTGTGTCGGGCAGCATGTCGAGTAGACGAGTGCTGATGTAAACCCCTGGCTCGATCGTAAAAACATGGCCGACCTGGAAGGTCCCCACACCCATGTAGGGCCGTGGTGGGTCGTGCACTTCCAGACCGATGCCGTGACCCAGGCCGTGCGCCATGTAGAGGAATGCCTGTTTGCAGCGGACCGGAGCGTTCTCACACTGGGCTGCCCACGGCGGATCGAACGTTGCGTCGGCCGACTCGACCAGTCCGAGCCGTGCCATTCCCCGGGCGTGGACCGCGAAGGCCGTGTCGCGCCAGGCTTGCCAGGATGCTCCCGGCCTGGATACCCGCTCCGCGGCGGCCTGGGCGTCGCGCACGATTTGGTAAATGGCGCGTTGGTCCGGGGTAAACTTGCCGCTCACCGGAATGGTGCGAGTCACATCGGCCGCGTACCCGCGGTAGGACGCGCCAACATCCATCACCACGACATCTCCAGCCTGCATCCGGCGGTCGTTCTTCGAGTAGTGATACTGTGTTGAGTTGAACCCCGATCCCACGATCGATCCGAACGACGGCCCGTCGGCGCCCGCGCGGCGGAACCCTGCCTCTACCATGGCCTGGAGCTCGTACTCATGCATTCCGGGCCGCGCGGAGCGCATAGTTTCCTTCAGGCTGGCCACAGTGATGTCGATTGCCCGCTGGAGCAGCGAGAGCTCGGCGGGCGACTTCCTTGCCCGCAAGCTGTCCACACTCGGGTGGGCATCGCGAATATCCAGCTTGATCCCACGGTGCCCGGCCTGGAGGTCCGCCAGAAACCGTGCTCCCCGGGTCAGGGAATCGGACGTGCCGGCATCGGCGGAGGCAAAATCTCGGAGATCATAGATCGGGAGACCGCGTTGCACCAGCGAGTCTACCATTGGCCGGAGTGCCGGCAGCGAGCGGACCGCGAGTCCGGTTTGGCGGCTGACCGTTGCCGAGTCAGGTGGAAATCCATCGTACAATGCCCGCCGCGGGTCTCGCGACGCGGTGAACAGCGTGCCGGTTGTCCTGCCCCCGCTCTTGATCAACAGAAATGCGGCATTGGGCTCCAGAAATCCGGTGAGGTAGCGGAATGCGGGTAGCTGAACGCTCTGATGAATGCCGGTGGGATCAGGAGCTCCAAAGGCGATCACGACACCACTGTCCATCCGTGCGGCCAGGGAGTCACGACGGGCAGCGTACTCTACTGGCGTAATGTCCTGCCCTGAGCTACGCGAACGGTACTGTCCGGCCAGCGATGGGACGGCAGCCGCCAGCATCAGCGTAGCAAACAGCGGTGTGCGCATGGAAGCCTTTATGGAACAGGTTGAGTAGGTCGGTGGTGGATCAGGGCTCTGCCACGAATATACGGACGATTCCCGGCTGCAAGCTGATTCCCTGTATCGACCGCCCTCGTGAGTCGTCCCACATCGTGGTTTCGCCTGTGGCGGTGTAGGCCCTCACCCGGGCAGGCCGACGGGGGAGCTCCAGGTCCACGGTCG
>DASPKB010000467.1:0-2271 GCA_035628315.1 Gemmatimonadales bacterium
CCGCGTTGGCCGCGTCGATAAAGAACATTGCCAGCAGGCTGATGCAGGCGCGCTATGCCGTCCTGGTACACGATGCCGAGCCCACGGCGGAGCCGGCCCATGTGCTGCGCGTCGAGGGGCTGATTGCGCTCACCCAGTTACTGAACGGCCCGACCAGGGCCGCGCTGTGCAGCCTCCGCGCCGGCGGCAACCGGGTAGGCGCGGAAGCCGTGTTGACTTCGCAGACCGGATACCCCTTCGCAGTCGACTTTTCACCCGGTTACCCGCGCTATCGCCCCGAAGCACGAGGCATTGCCCGGCTCGAGAACGGCGCCTTCGGAGCCGCCCTCCTCGTCGGATCACCCGATCTTCCGAGGTCCTCTGCAAAAGCGCTCTCGAGGGTGCCAACCGTGGCGATCGGCCCGCGCGCCAGTGAGGCCGGGTTCACCACCCGTGTCGCGATCGATACCGGGGTTGCCGGGATACACGAGGCCGGCAATGCCTATCGCATGGACGAGGTGCCGCTGGAGCTACGTCCGCCACTCGACGGTCCCCGCTCTGCTGTCGACGTGCTGTCCGCACTCAGCCGTGAACTCCGAGCTACCGGAGCCCAGTCCGCATGAGTTCGCGTGATCAGCTGCGTATAGCTGGGGGTACCGTCTACGATCCCACAAATGGAGTAGACGGAGAAGTCCGCGACGTATGCATTGAAGGTGGACGCATCGTGGCGAGCCTCCCCGATGGCGCGCCGGTCCTGGACGCCCGCGGAGAGATTGTCATGCCGGGAGGCGTAGACATCCACTCCCACGTGGCCAGCGCCAGCTGTAACCACGCACGCCGGCTCCTGCCTGACGAACACGCCGCCGACCCGGTGCCTGCTCCCGATCTCCTCGATGGCTTTGCGGGCCGGTCGGGCACAGGAGGGACTGTTCCCAGCACTTTCACCACCGGATACCGCTATGCCGGACTGGGCTACACCACCGTATTCGACGCCGCGGTAGCACCGGTAATGGCCCGCCACAGTCATGCGGAGCTGGAAGACACGCCCTGCATTGACGGTGGAATCTTCGTGCTCATGGGTAATGACGAGTATCTGTTGCGGCAGGTCGCCGCGGGGGAGCGGAATCGGGCCCGGGATTATGCAGCCTGGCTCCTCGGAGCAACCGGTGGATATGCCATCAAGATCGTGAATCCAGGGGGCGTCGAGGCGTGGAAATCGGGCCAACGCAATCTGACCGGGTTGGACGAGCCGCTGGCGACCAACGGCGCTACACCGCGGGCCATCCTGGAGACGCTCACGGAAGCCGGCAATCAGTTGGGACTACCGCATCCGGTTCACATCCACTGCAACAATCTTGGCGTTCCTGGAAACTCGGAGGTGACGCTCTCCAGTATGCAGGCACTCGACGGCCGGCGGGCACACTTCACCCACCTCCAGTTTCACAGTTATGGTGGACCGGGCTGGAAATCGGCTGCGACACCAGTCATGGAATACGTAAACCGGCATCCCGAGATCAGCGTTGATGTCGGGCAGGTCATGTTCGGGCCGGCTACTACGATCACTGCCGACGGACCGGTTGAGTATCTGTTGCACAAGAGCAGCGGACGGAGATGGGTGAACATCGACATCGAGCTGGAGACCGGCTGCGGCATTGTCCCCTTCGTCTACAAGGACAAGGCAGCGGTTTCCGCGCTCCAGTGGGCCATCGGGCTGGAGCTGTTCCTCCTCAGCGAGGATCCCTGGAGAGTGGTGCTGTCCACCGACCACCCCAACGGCGGCTCCTTCCTTTCTTACCCGGCGCTGATCCAGCTCCTGATGGATCGCAACGTCCGGGACGAGCGGCTGAAGCAGGTGAATCCCAAGCTGCTCGCGGGGTCTGCACTGGCTGACGGCCTGGCTCGAGAATACACCCTCAACGAGATCGCGATCATTACTCGAGCTGGACCCGCCCGGCTTCTCGGCCTGAAGAACAAAGGGCACCTCGGGGTAGGCGCTGATGCCGACGTTGCGGTCTACTCTCAGAGTGACGACATCGTGCGGATGTTCTCCAGTCCCCGGTATGTACTGAAGGCCGGAGTAGTCGTCGTTGACGACGGCGAGCTGCGCCGGGCTCCAGCCGGGCGGCGGCTCCGGCTACAGCCCGAATACGACGACGCTCTCCTGCCCGATCTGAGGCAGCACTTCGAGGCCTATTCGACGATTTCCTTCGAGAACTATCCGGTCCGGGGGCTACCCGATGCCCCCCTGCCGCTCTAGAGCTCCATGCTGATCCGCGGTGTGCTGATCGAGGA
>DASPKB010000468.1:0-3397 GCA_035628315.1 Gemmatimonadales bacterium
CGAAACCCCTCCAGGGAGATCGGTTACCCGCTCGGCTTCTCCGCCAGCTCGGTCGAGCAGCCAGACCTGCTGAACTTCTCGCGGATCGTCCCGGTTGGACAGAAAGGCCAGATACCGTCCGTCCGGGCTCCAGCGCGGAGCACCCTCGTTCGATCGGCTGGTGGTAAGCCGAACAGTGCGTTTGCCGTCCCAACTCGTCATCCAGACGTCACTGTCCGAGCGGTCTGCAACCGTGTCTGCGGTGGAAACGGTGTATGCCACCCAGGCACCTTCGGGGGAAACCTCCGGCCCACTCACCTCGCGTAGCCGGTTGAGGTCATCGACCCTGAGCCTGCGGGTAGCGGGAGACTGGGCCATTACTCCCTCTGCTACAACTGCGATCCAGAACAGTCCGGCCCAACCAGCTATTCCAGTCATAAGAAGCTCCGCGTCCTAGCGTCTGGCTCGCTCGGTGTTCATGCTGTCCGGCTGCTTATAGACCTTACCACCTTTCATCACGAAGGCGACATCCCGGAAGCTCGTCAGATCGGTCATTGCATCACCCGCCACAGCAATGATGTCGGCGTACTTGCCCGGCTTGAGCGAGCCGACGCTATCGTCCCATTGCAGGAGCTGCGCAGCTGAAACCGTGGCCGCCTGAATCGCCTGCATCGGTGTCATTCCGTACTTGACCATGTAGGGAAGCTGATGGGCATTCATCCCATGAGGATAGATCCCGCTGTCGGTTCCATACGCGATCCTGACGCCGGCTGCAATCGCCTTCCGGAACCCGACCCGCTGCGCTTCGGTTGTCTCGGTATTCTTGCGCAGTATATCCTCCGGCCACTTCTCTGCCCGTCCGACGCTGTCGGTGTAGTCGCCGTTCCATATGTCGGCCACCAGCCAGGTGCCGTGCTGCTTCATGAGTCTGATCGCTTCATCGTCCATGAGAGAACCGTGCTCGATTGAACGAACGCCGGCCCGCACGGCTCGTTTGATTCCCTCCGCCCCATGGGCATGGGCAGCGACGAAGGTTCCGTATTCTCGCGCCTGCTCCACCGCGGCCCGGATCTGCTCCTCGGTGAACTCGGAAACACCCGGCTTGGTACCACGAGTGAAAACCGCACCGGTGGCGATGAGCTTGATGAAGTCGGCGCCGCCGTTCAGAATCGCCCGGACGCGCTCCCGCACCTGATCGGCGGTGTTGGCAACCCCGAAGCGAAACGCCGGCGGCAGCGAGACGTCCGGAGCAGCGCCGACCAGCTCACCACCTCCCGCGCTAACCGTCACATAGGCTCCGGCAACTCGCATTCGCGGACCCACGATGCTCCCATCCGCAATAGCGTCACGCAGCGCTGCGTCCACAAAGGCGCGATAGGTTCCGATGTCGCGCACGGCCGTGAACCCGGCGAGTAACGTAGCGCGCGCGTTCTTCACGCCACTGAATGCCTCCTGCGCCTCGGAACGCTCCAGCGGGTGAAGCACATCGGCACTCGCGGCATCGCCGATGAGATGGCTATGACAATCGATTAGTCCGGGTAATACGGTATAGCCCGAGAGATCGATAACCCGGACGGCAGAGTGCAGCTTCCCGGCTGCAGAAGCAACGGATTCAACCCGGCCCTCATGCACAAGAATGACCTGGTCCCGCCGCACCTCGCCGCGTTCCACATCCACGAGACGCCCTGCGCGGATGGCGATCCGCTCCTGCGCGGCAGCGGAGAACTGAGGCACCAGTACAGCTGCCAGCACCGCACCCAGAGCGGCCGCTTGGTTCATCGAGGTACTCGCTGATGTGAGAAGCCCGCGGGGAAACAGCCCCCGCGGGTTCGCAAATATACCGTTGGATCGAGGAGAGGGCGAACCGTTCTGCGGTTACTCGTTGGGACGCTTGACCTCAACCTTGGGTACGGTGACTTCCTTCTTCTCGGACTCGACCTTTGGAACAGTGATCGTGTCTTTGACGGTGCCGGTCTCGACGGTAGGAGTATTGACCGTGTCCGTTTCGGTGCCGATGGTCGGTTTCTCGACTTCGTACTGACCATCTCCGGTTTTCTTGCATCCGCTGAGCGTCCAAAGGGCGGCGAGGGCAAGGGCGAGCGTAAGGTTCCGCACGAGCGTCCTCCGGGAAAAGGTGCTAACGATGTGGGGGCGGTTAACGGCAGAACATTAGAGGGATCGGCATGGGAGAGCAGTGTTGCACGTCACCCGTGCTGCTAGCCGTCGGGCGACTCCACAGCATCAACAATTGTAGAGGATGTTGACAAAATTGTTTGTAAGTTTGCTACTCTCAATGTGATATCCGTCACACAAGTGCATAGAAATGCAGCGGGGAAGGAGAGGTCTCCTTCCCCGCTTATCGTGACGCTCATTGCTGGTGAGCGACTAGTCCTGGACCAGGATCAGATACTTCGAAGCCGACCAGAACTCCTCTGGTGATGCTATTTCGATCGCTCCTCTGATTTCGCCTTTTTCCGTCACCGCACCGGCCAGGTACTCCGGGCTCTGGCGAGAGACGATCTTGTACTTCTTATCCGTTCGAGGAAGCGGGATGGAACGCGTCTGAGTCTTGTCGATCATCGTAAAAGCATCGAGGTTGGGCTTCCGGGCCGGCTCCAGTCTCGTTCCGCCGAAGATCAGAAACTTCGAGCCTTCCTTGGTGACGACTCCGTTCCTGAGCAGCTCGTCCTTGGTGCCCACAGCGTAATACACCCGGTTCTTGTATGCGGTCAGATGGCCCACAGTGTCTCTCAGCGAGGCTGCCTGTACGCTCAGGTCATCCACTTGCCCGGCCAGGGTCGCGATCTGGGTGCGTTGATCGGCAATGATCGCTTCCTGTTCGGACCGCTGCTGTTCCGCCGCCGTTTTCAGGTCCTCGATCGTCTGCTTGTAAGTGGAGATCTGCGCGAGCAACCGGGCGTTCCTCGTCTTGGCGCTCTTGGCCCGTTCCTCGGTCTGAGTGAGCTTTGCTTCGCTTTCATTCAGCCGGGCGATAACCTGCTGAATCCGCTCCAGGGTGGCTTTGCGCTGAGCCCGGTCCTGCTCGGCGCCGGGGACGCCGGGATCGCCCTCACCGGCGACGCTCATGAGTTTGGCCTTGGCCAGCTCACTATTGAGGTCGCTCACGAACTGAGTGGTTTCGAGCACCTCGGTTAACAGGCTGTCCTTCTGGGCCTCGGCAGCTCTCGATTCGGCAAGTGCCTTCGCCAGCTCGGCCTGATTGCGGTTGCAACCGGAAACCATAACCAGCAGAACCACCAGGAATCCGACGTACCTCATCCGACCTCCAGCTCGTGCAGGGGAATTCACGTTTTGTATCCGGGAGGCTCCCTCGAACCGCAAGAGCAAAGCCAAGCGGCCCCCCAGATCGAGACCCGCGGGCATCGTCAGGTTATCGGCTAAAGCCTGAAAAAGCTGG
>DASPKB010000469.1:0-2034 GCA_035628315.1 Gemmatimonadales bacterium
AATGAGGGTGTCGGAGCTCCAGAAAGTGAACTTGGCAGACGGGATGAGGTTGCCCCGGGCGTCGAAGGCGGTGGCGAACAGCGCCTGCTTCTGGCCCACCCCCATTGTCATAGTTTCCGGTGTGACCTGGACTTCCGAAACTGTTTGAGCGGCCAGGTTCGCAGCGTGGCCCAAGGCTGTAAGTACAATCGTGACCAGCACGTAGCTCCTGAAACGGCGGGAGCAGTGGGGCCAGGGCTCAGCCGGCAACGCTGGGGCTCTGCGCAAGGGACAATCGGTTCCGGAATGAAGGGGCAGTGGCGTAATTATAGCTCGACACTAGGGTTGGCGCATCGGAACGGATACCGTGCTGGTCCGTTGCCGCTTGCACTCGCCTTGAGGATGTGCAAGTTATATGTCGGAACACCGGGTGGGCGCATCTGGGCCCGTAGACCGGCGGCGGGTGGCGCCGCATAAGCTTTGGAGGGAGCGAAGATGGCCGAGCTTCATTATATGGAGATGGGCTGGTCGGGCTCAGGATGGATGGACCCCCTGCCCTCAGAGAGCACTCCCTCTCCTTCTCCTTCTTCTCCTTCGTCGTCCCCGTCATCCTTTGATTTTGATGAGCCGTCCCCTAGCCGAAGGACCGGTGGAACCAGCCGGTCACGAAGCGGCGGGTCGCGCAGCGGTGGAACCCGGAGGAAGTCAGCCAAACGGTCCGCCAAGAGCGGCAGCCGGAAGTCGGCCCGCAAGGGCGCCAAGAAGAGCGCCCGCCGGTCGGCCAAGAAGTCGAGCAAGTCCTCCCGGGGCGGAGGCCGCAGCTCGGCCCGCAAGAGCACCCGGAAGTCGTCACGGTCGGGCGGCCGCAAATCAGCCGGAAGGAAGAGCTCCGGCCGTAAGAGCGCAGGGCGGTCGGCTTCGCGCCGGCGGGCCAAGAAAGGCCGCGGCAGGCGCTAATCGAGCCGGGCCAGGGCGGCCGCGCAGTTAATGAGCGCAATGTGGGTAAAGGCCTGGGGGAAGTTCCCCAGGAATTCGCCCGTTGCCGGATCGATTTCCTCGGAGTAGAGGCCCACATGATTGGCATGCCGGAGCATCCGCCGGAACACCCGTTCCGCCCGCTCCCGCTCGCCAATCATCGCCAGGGCCTGCGCCAGCCAGAAGGTGCAGATCGAGAACGCGCCCTCTTCGCCCTCGAGCCCATCCGGGTGGCGGTACCGGTAGACCAGCTCGCCGTCCTGGCTGGTCAGCTCCCGGGCAATGGCGTGCACCGTCCCGTGCACCCGGGGATGGTCCCACGGTAGAAAACGGACCATGGGAATAGCCAAGGCAGCGGCGTCCAGCGCGTCGTGGTCGTAGGACTGAACGAAGGACTGGTGCTTCTCACTCCAGCCCCGTTCCATGATCTCAGCGTGCAGGCGCTCGCGGGCCGCCCGCCAGGCGACGGTGTCTGATTCCAGACTAAGCTCCTCCGCCATCCGCACCCCGCGGTCGAGCGCGACCCAGCTCATCACCTTGCTGAATACGTAGTGGCGGACCTCGCCCCGGACTTCCCAGATGCTGGAGTCGGGGAGGTGCCAGTTGCGGCTGACCCAGTCCACCAGACCCCGAAGCACCCGCCAGGTACCCTCCGTCATTTCATGGTTACGGCGCCAGATGTCGGCCGTTTCCATGACTTCACCGTAGACATCCAGCTGAAGCTGGCCCACCGCACCATTTCCCACCCGCACCGGGCGGGAGCTTCGATACCCGCTGAGATGGTCCAGCTGCCGCTCGAAGAGGTCCCGCCTGCCATCAATGCCGTACATGATCTGGAGGTGGCCGCCGCCCTCGTGACGGCAAACCTTCTTCAGAAACCGCATGAAGTGGTCGGCTTCCCGGTAGTGGCCCACCGCGTTCAGCGCGGCTAGAGTAAACGCCGCATCCCGGAGCCAGACGAAGCGGTAATCCCAGTTCCGTATACCGCCTATCGTCTCCGGGAGCGAGGTGGTGGGCGCAGCGATCATGGCTCCAGTCTCGGCGTGAGTCAGCAGCTTCAGCGCCAGTGCCGAGCGCTTG
>DASPKB010000470.1:0-5353 GCA_035628315.1 Gemmatimonadales bacterium
AAGCGGTTGGAGCAAAAGGTACATACGATTAGCTTTGGGCCTTTCATCACCAGGTGTAGAGTGTTGCCCGGCATTTTTCGCTGGGCGACGGTAGTGTGTGTGCTCTGGCTGCTCACGCCACCTTCGCTCCAGGCTCAGTACCCCCGCGCGCGGCGCGGTCAATTCGAAGTTTCGGGCTGGGACTTTCGTCGGGAAGGCGCCTGGCGCAAGCGAGTTTCGGCCATCCGCTCTTCCCGCCACGAGCTGCTTCGCTCGCGATCCTTCAGCAGCCTGAATCTCGCCGCACCAACTGCGGCGGGCGGCCAGCGCGTCACCGGCAGAGTGATGGTTCCGGTCATCCCCATCGCCTTCAGCAATGTCTCCCCGCCATACCCTGTAGCGCAGTACGAGGAATTGTTCTTCAGCCCGGCGCCGGCGGGACGGCCGTACAGTCTGAAAACGTTCTACGAGGAGCTCTCCAACGGAAACATCACCGTGGATGGACGGGTGTTTCCCTGGGTGATCGCCGATTCGAGCGACGCATATTACGAGGACGGCTGCAACGGCATCGGGGTCCTGGCTCCGTGCCCGCCGCGGCCGGTCAGCCGCTTCGGTCAGCTGCTGCTTCGCACCCTCGACCTAGTCTCCCAGGGGGCTGGCGGCGAGTCCGCCTGGAGTCAATTCGATAATGACGGACCCGACGGCCGGCCCAACTCCGGCGATGACGACGGCTACGTCGATTTCGTCACCTTTCTTCAGGCCGATCGGGATGGGGCCTGTCCCAACTCCCCCCACATCTGGGCCCACCGCTTCGTCATTCGTGCCTGGAATGGCGGCTCCCCGTATGTGACTCGAACCCCATGGGTAGGCCACCCGGGGCAGTTCATCAAGGTGGACGATTACATCATGCAGAGCGCGGTTGGGGGAACGACCGCCTGTGACGCGTCATCCATCATGCCGATCGGCACCGTGGCCCACGAGACGGGTCACGCCTTCGGACTTCCTGATCTCTATGACACCGACCTGGGCAATCCTCTCAGCACTCAGGGCATTGGGGAATGGGGACTGATGGGAAGCGGGAATTATGCCCGACCCTACAGCCCGGCTCGGTTCGAGGCGTGGTCGTTGTTCGAATTGGGATGGGTCGCGGTAGACACTCTGGCCTCGGGCAGAGAGGTCCGGCTGAGCCCTGTGGCCAGTTCGGATACGGTGCTCTACTTGGGGATTCCCGGCACCGACGAATTCTATCTGTTCGAGAACCGGCAGCCGCAGGAGAGCGATACCGCGCAGATGGACCCGTCGTTCGGCGCTCGGCAAAAATCGCCCGGGCTCCTGGTGTGGCACATCGATCAAGGGCAGATCGAGGAGCACGGATTCTTCGGCGACAATCGGGTAAACGCCGGGCAAATCCACGGAGTGGCGCTGGTCCAGGCCGACGGGCGCAATGAGCTGAGAGAGCCTGGGGGTGGTAACCGGGGCGACCGGGGCGACGCATTTCCGGGATCGAGCGGGAACACCTCGCTCTGCCGGACCACCAACCCGGCCGCCACGAACAACGAGGGTGAGTTCGCCCGGTTCTGTATCGACAGGATCAGCCAGGTGTCTTCCGGCGGAGCGATGTCGTTTCGCTACGTGTCCTGGCGCTCAGTGTTCGCTGCCGGCCAGGAGGGTGCCGCGATCCGGGTCAATGGCTCGTCGGTAACTCGCCTGGAGCACTTCTTCCAGCCCGGCGTGGCTATCACCCTGGATGTGGACTCGACCCAGCTGGACCAGTCGGCTCGGACCCGGTTCGACTTTCTGTCCTGGAGCAACGGCGGGGCCCGCACTCACACGATTTTCGCGCGCGAAGTGCCCGACACGATTACGGCGGAGCTGGCGGTCGCCCATCGGCTGAAGGTCGCAGCGCAGGGCGCCGACCTCTCCACTGTACAGACTGATGTGAACGGGGATGTAGCCGGTGGGGTATACCTGAGCCTGGGCTCGCGGGTGGAGCTCCGGGCTGAAGCTCCGGCCGGCGCAGTGTTCGCCGGCTGGAGTGGCGATACCACGGCGAGCGGGGAGAGCCTCAGCCTGATCATGCAGCGCCCCTTCGATCTCATGGCAAATTTCGTGGCGGTCAACGAGGTCTCGTTGGATCAGGCCGCCGCCGCGCTCCTGGGCATCGCGGCTCTGGATCAGGAGGAATCGATGTACCTGGATGCCGTGGGTAACCGGAACGGCAAGTATGACCTGGGAGATTTCCTGGCTGCCTCTGATCGCTCGAAGAAGCTTCCATGACCAGGCTGGGCGGCAGGGCCACTTTTCTATTGATCGCGCTGGCGCTGGTGAGCGCCTGCTCCTCGGAGCCTGCGGCGCCGGTGGCCGCCGTCCTCGAGGTGAACTTTGCCACCTCCGCGACCGACGATGGTGCAGTGCTGTTTACCGTGTCCGGAGGGCCGGTGGACTCGGTCGAGGCTCCGGGCTACCGGCTGTATACCGCCCAGACAGGCCCCACGAGCATGCGGGTGGTTGTAGCCGGTGATCTCCGGGCCGGCACCATCGCCCGAATCCATATCGCAGACAGCCGCAAGCTCAGCCAGTACTCCGCCACGATTGATCAGGTTGCCGCACGCGGCTCCTACCTGCAGCGGGATCCGGTCTCCTATTCATTAATGGTGGCCGAATAGCGGCTTGGATCCGCTTGACTTGACCGGCTCAGGGGTCAAGCTTCCTCTTATGAACCACCGCCGAGCCTTCTTCCGCTCATGCCTGGTTAGCGCGGCCGGACTTCTGGCGGCGCGCTCCGAGCGGCTGCTCGCCAGCACCCGGCTGGTGGTCGACCCGAACGATCCTGAAGTCCCCAACGAGGAAGTTGCCCGGATTCTGAAGGGCCTGTTCGGTGATCGTCCGATCCGACGCGGTCATGTTGCGCTGGACATGCCGCTCGTGGCTGAGGATGGCAGGGTCGTTCCGGTGATCATCGAGAGCGACCTTCCGATGAGCTCACAGCATCATGTCAAGGCGGTGCATCTCATCGTGGACCACAATCCGGATGCGCACCTCGCCGCATTCCACCTGACGCCGGCGATTGGCTCGGTTGCGATCTCCACTCGCATCAAGATGAAGCGGACCACGTGGGTTCGCGCCATACTGGAGACCAACACGGGTGAAGTCTGGGCCGATTACGCCCGGGTGCAAGTGACTCTCAACGGCTGCGGATGATGACCACCGACATCGGCGACGCCCGAATCCGGATTCCGGACCAGATCAAGCGTGGCGACTTAATTACGGTGAACGCCATCGTTTCTCACCCGATGGATACCGGCTTCTTCCGAACCCCGGAGGGCAATCCCATCCCGGCGTACTTCATCCGGGATGTCGTGGTTACCTACGGAGGTCAGGAGGTTGCCCGGTTCGAATGGACCTCGGGAATCAGCCGGGATCCGGTCGTGAGCTTCACTCTCAAGGCCGACAAGGAGGCGCCTCTCAGCATGGTCTGGTCAGACAACAAGGGCGCCATCTTTAAGCATTCGGTTCTCATCAGCTTCGGTTCCGCCTGATCCAATTAGCCGTCTCGATCGTCGTACTGGCCGGGCTCCTAGCGGCACCGGCCGCCGCGCAGTCGCACCCACCCACGATCCGCCGTCTCGCAGCCGATGTCTATGCGGCAATCGGAGACACCGGCCGGGGATCCGAGGGTCGCCCCAACGCCGGCTTCGTTGTCACCGGTGAAGGCGTCATAGTCATCGACGCCCTCGCCAGTCCCCAGCAGGGCGAGCAGCTGGTCCAGGCGATCCGGCGGATCACGCCGCAACCAATTCGGTGGCTGGTCCTGACGCACCATCATCCCGATCACCACTTCGGGGCGGTCGTGTTTCGCCGGCTCGGAGCAAAGGTCGTTGCTCATCCCGACCGGCGAACGCTCGCTTCCGAAGGCGGCGAAGATGCGCTGATGGCCGATTGGGTTCGCGTAGTTGGGCTGGACGCTATGAGGAATTTTGAGTTCGCCGACACTCCTGACCGCCCGGTCACCGGCACGGATACGCTGACCCTTGGCGGCCGGACACTGGTGATCAGCCATCCCGGCGCCGCGCACTCTGCAGGAGACTTGTTGGTGTGGCTGCCCGACACAAAGATCCTGTTCGCCGGTGACCTGCTGGTGGAGGATGGAGTGACAATGGTGGTGGATGGAAATTCGAGCGTGCTCCTGCGAGCCCTGGCTCAGATCGAGCAGATGGATCCTCGAGTTGTGATCCCTGGCCATGGCGCCTTACCCCGGCGGCCTCAACACCTGGTGTCGCGAACCCGCGGGTACATCACCGGGGTACAGGCCGAGATGAGACAAGCTGTCGAGCGTGGCGTTCCGATGGGCCGCGCCCTGAAGCACCTTCCGCCCGCAGATGCTACGCGGCCGGTCTCACTCAACTCCCGCCGCCGGAGGAATGCGGTACGGGTGTACCTGGAAGAGGAGCGGGCCTACATGGGGCTGGACTCCACGCCGTGATGGTTGCCTGGGGTAAAGCTCTGGCCTTGAGCGCTCTCCTCGTATCCTGCGCGGCACGGCAGGAATCCCGGGAGAGTGGGCCGGCCCGAAGCGCGGCGAGTCTTCCGAAGCTCGTGTCCACCGACGAGCTGGCCTCCTGGATTACCACCCGGCGATTGATTCTGGTAGATGTGCGGACGGATGTGGTCGCCTACCTCAAGGATCATCTGCCCGGAGCCGTGTACCTCAACCCGGAGACGCTCCGCGCCACTGAACGGGGAATTCCCGGGCAGCTGCTGAGTGCACGCTCGTATGGCGAGTTGTTCGGCCGACTGGGAATCAGCGCCGATGTGCCCGTGGTTATCTACAGTGCGGGTGAGACCCGGAACATCGACGCCACGTTCCTGAGCTGGCTCCTGGCAGGGTTTGGACATCCGCAGGTTTTTCTGCTCGATGGCGGCTACTTCAAGTGGCAGCTCGAGCAGCGGCCGCTGGTCCGGGAATATCCCCGCGCACGGTCCCCCAAATTCTACGAACGCCCATTTCGTCCCGAGCAAGCATCTCTCGCAGAAGTTCGGCAGGCCATGGCTGCCGGTGATGTTCTGGTCGATGCACGTCCGCCGGAGCAGTACGCCGGCGAGGCGGGGGCCCAGATGCGCCGGGGGCACATCCCCGGCGCCATCAGCCATTACTGGCAGGATGATCTGGTGCAGGTGGGGTTCGGGCGGGTCTGGAAGCCACCGGTGGAGCTGCGCGAGAGCTACGCTGCACAGGGAATTCTTCCGGAACGAAATATCATCGTCTACTGCAACAGCTCCACCGAGGCGAGCCACGTGCACTTCGCGCTGCGGAACCTGCTGGGCTACCCGCGGGTGCGGATCTACGTGGGCTCGTGGACCGAGTGGGCGGAGA
>DASPKB010000471.1:0-4305 GCA_035628315.1 Gemmatimonadales bacterium
TAGCCGCTGCATCCGGTCGACGTGCTGCGGAAGTCGCGAACGATCCAGGTTGCCGGGAGTCCCGGCACCCCCGCCCAACTCCTCCAGGACCGAGTCGCCGAGAGCCCGGAAGTCTCCGGAATCGGCGTGTCCAACCCGGTATAGGTCCGCGTTCATGGAGTTGATGACATCCCCTGCCAGGTTCTTGTAAGCGGTCAAGTTGTCCGGATTCGGCGGCTGAGTGCCGTTTGCCGTCAGGTTCAGCTGGTTCTGGATTGCAGGAATGAGCCTGGGCGCTTCCAGCTCGGCCCCGCTGTTTGTGCCGGCCAACCCGTCCTCCCGGGCGCTACTGTCTGCATCAGACGTGTAGGCCGAGGCGGAGGCATTGCCCGCATTTTCCCGATCGCGGCTGCAGGCCACACCTAGGATAATGGTCAGCAGCAGTAACGCTCGATTCATTGTCTATCCCCTTCTAGAGTAAGTCGCACAGTACAATCGACCCGCCGACGGGTGAACTCAGTGTTCCCGGTCACCCGTTCGATGCAGCAGGCTGATGGGTGTGGTCTGATTGAGCACCACCAGCGCGTCGATTGCATCTCGCAGTGCAAACCTCGCAGGCCAGAACTCGAGCGAGAACCCAGCATGCACTACCTCATGCAGCGGCTCGACGATCATGTCGGTTGTTGAGTCCAGGGCAACCGCAAAGTTGCCGCTAGAATTCTTCGCCAGTTGGTCGAAGACCCGAGTTGCCCCGTGGCCGTGCGGCTGGCGGGCGTCGGTGAGAATGCTGTAGACCTCCGCTCCCGAGTCCAGGAGGTAGCCGGCGAACCACCGGTCGAACCGACCCTGGGCTTGGCCAAAAGCAACCCGCCCACCGACCTTCTTCAACCCGTGATATCCACCCATGAAGATGAGAACCCGCCAGTCGGGATGTCTTTGAAGCTCCCTTCGAAAGGAGACCGCCATTCGGCTGTCCCGTGTGACGAAATCCCCGGCAGCCATGCGGGGCGTGAGCGGCGTATTGGAGGACCTCATCTGATCGGCCGCCAGAATCCGGATCTGCCGGTCAGGATGCTGCCGGTTCCACTGATATACTGCTCGATAGATATCGAGGTATTCGGCGCTTACTCCCCAGTGGGCCCGTAGCGTGCGCGGGTGGTCGAGCAGGATTCTGGTGTCCTCCGGATCGGATGAGAGGTATCGATCGATCCATTGCTGCTGTTCGGCGGCGATCTCGAGGGCCAACAAGTCGATCGGCAGGTCCTCAGGCTGCTCCCGGATCAGCCGGGCAACCAGCAGCTTGGGCTCGGCGAGCGGATGTATGTCCCCGAGGAAGACGATCTGATGCCGACGCAATGCCTCTTGAACGAACCGAACGGGCTCGGAGGGAGGCCTGAACAGGAGGGCAAGAACAACCGGCAGAAAGACCCACATACCACGTATACTAGCGCTTGAACAACCGTCCCAGCATCCCCGTGCTCAAAGTGCTCTCGAATGCGTGCGCCAGTTCTTCCATGGACCCATAGCGTTCGGCCGGATCCACCGAGAGCGCCTTCGAAATGACCGCCTCGAGCTTGGCCGGCAGGTCCGCTTTGACGGCCCGCAACGGCAGCGGGGCTCCTCGTAGCCGGGCAATCATGGTCTCCTGGGCACTCTTACCAGCAAACGGGAGCTGGCCGGTAAACAGCTCAAACGCCAGCACTGCCAGAGCATAGATATCACTTCGGCCGTCCAGCGGCTTGCCTCGGATCTGTTCCGGGCTCATGAACTCTGGGGTACCCAACACGATGCCCGTGGCGGTCAGCTTTACCACGTCGGGAGCAGCCCGCCGCTCCTTGGCCAGCCCGAAGTCCATCACCACGGCCCGAAGTCCGGTTGCCATCTCGGGGTCGGGCACGAGCATGACATTCTCCGGCTTCAGATCACGGTGGATGATCTGGAGATCATGCGCGTGCCCCAGCCCGCGACACATCTGCACCAGCAGCGGAATACCCTCGCTGAGGGGAAATGGCCCCCGACGAGTCTCATGCTCGCTCAGCGGCTCTCCCTCGAGGAACGGCATGACCAGGTAGATCAGCCGGTCCGCGGTTTGCCCCAGCCGGAGAATCGGGCAGACGTTCGGGTGGTTGAGCCGGGTAGCGATCGTGGCCTCGCGGCGTAGCCGCTCGACGGAAGCGGGATCACGGGACAGCCGAGGAATCAGGATTTTCACCGCCACTGAGCGTCCGGTGTCCACCTCCTGGGCCTGATACACGTATGACATGCCTCCTTCGCCCAGCTTCCGAGTTATCCGGTAGCGCTGGTCCAGGACCTGTCCGGTCAGTGAGGCAAGGGAGGGGAGTACATACTCGGCAGCGGCCGGCTCGACCCGCGCGATCTCTCGAGGCTGACGGGCCGACCCCTCCGGCGAGGGCACCTTATCCGCAGGCTGGGGGTCGCTCTCGACGAGAAGCGAGCCGTCCTTGACGCAGAACCGGGCCGGGGCTGCGTAGGCGGTCTGACAACGAGGGCAACGGCGGTTGCTCAATCCCGAAACCGGTTACGGCCGTCGCTTTTGGCGCGATACAGATGCGTGTCGGCCAATCGCAGGAGCGATTCGCCGTCGCTGACCCGCTCGTCCGGGTACGAAGCAATGCCAATACTGATCGTCACCCGAACCGGCCGGCCCGCTTCCCCGAAATCGTGAGTGGCGACTCGCCGTAAGATCCGCTCGGCAAAGTTGCGGGACTCAGTGCTGGTGGTTTCGGGCAGCAGCACGACGAATTCTTCCCCGCCGTAGCGGGCCACGATGTCCACCGACCGCTGCTCCCGCTTGAGCAAATTGGCCAGCTGCTTCAGGACGCGGTCTCCCACCAGATGGCCATGGGTATCGTTGATCTGCTTGAAATTGTCGATATCCACCATCATGCCGGTCAACATGGTGGCATAGCGGGCCGCCCGGTCCATCTCCTGCTCCAGCTTTTCCATCAAGGCTCGGCGGTTGAAGCAGTTGGTGAGCGGATCGGTCTCGGCCAGGTGCCGCATCTGCTCTTGTCCCAGCACCGCATTCTCCAGGTCATAGGCCCGCTCCAGCGCGGCCACGGCGGCGTTGGTCACCTCTTCCGCGAACTGAACGTCGTGTTCGTTCAGCGGGGGGTCCTCGCTGGTGGTGCGCAGGAAAAACACGCCGACCGGCTGCTGTCGCAGGCTGAACCGGAGGGCCACGGCCGATCGCGTCTCGATGGGCCGATCCTGCGACTCCCATTCGTCCCGGACGCCCCGGTAGAGCGGGTCGGTTTGCACATCCCGCACGAGCACCACTTCACCCGTCCTGAGCGCATGGCGGATTTCAGGATACCGTTTGAGATCGACCTGGAGGTTGTGCAGCATGGGGTTCTCATACGCGGCCACTACGGTTCCGACCTCATCGTCGGGCCCGGCCATGATGATGGAGCAGCGCGGAATACTGAGCGCCTGGGCCACCCGCCGCACTAGGATGCTATAGATCTCCTCGGGCTTGAGGGACGCGGTGACCTCCTGCATGATGTCCATCATCTCGGAGCGGGAGCGCGCTTCGGCCCGCGCCTGATTCAGTTCCCTCCCTACTCGCAGATGGGCTTTGACCCGAGCCAGCAACTCGCGAACCCGGAACGGCTTCGGGATGAAATCCGCCGCCCCGAGCCCGAGTGAACGCACCGTGGCCTCTTCCGGCGGCATGGATGAGATCATGAGCACGGGCAGGTCTTTGAAGCGGGGATCCGCCTTTACCCGTTGCAGCAGCTGAAGGCCGTCCACCTTGGGCATCATGATGTCGAGCAGGAGAAGATCGAACTGCTCGGCCGTGAGGTGCTCGAACAGGTGCTCGCCGCCGGGCGCAGTGAACACATCGTAGCCGTTCTCCTTGAGAATCCAGGAGAGGGTTCGTGACAGCGCTTGATCGTCGTCGGCAACCAGAATCTTGGGCGCGACGGCCATTCAACCCTGCCCTGAGCTCCATGAGGGAGCCACGAGTTGCTGCAGCAACGCGGGATCGATGTTACCGCCGCTGAGCACGGCAACTGTAGGACCCTTCGGGCGGACACGTCGACTCAGTAGCGCGGCCGTCGTGACAGCACCGGAAGGTTCCGCGGATTGCCCGGCTTCTCGGTAGAGGAATCGTACCCCCGCCACGATCTCCTCCTCCGTGAGCTGCACGACGGTGCGGACGACACCAGATAGGATGCCGAATGGAATCTTGCCTATTGAAAGTGGAAGCAGCCCGTCCGCGATGCTGTCGGTTTGCCCAAGCGTGACCGGCCGGCCGGACTCGAGGGCGCGTGACAGTTTCGGCGCCCCGGCAGGCTCGAC
>DASPKB010000472.1:0-4396 GCA_035628315.1 Gemmatimonadales bacterium
CCGGCGCTCCGGCGGTGCGAGCCTCACGCACCTGCTGCTCCCATCCCGCTAGCCCCGGGTGCACCGCAGGCACCGGTCGCAGCCTATCGGAGCGTCGCGTGGTTTCATATAGCCAGGAATTGCCCGCGGCCGGCTCGCGCCAGAACACACTGGGAAGGTGACTAACCCAGGCCTCGTCGATCTCTACCCGATCCATGGCTGAGAGCAGTGCCTCCGCTGAGGTGCCGGGAACCCTGCGGAAGGGATACGCGCCGACGAAGCTGTTGACGTCGATTCGCATCAGTCGGCTGGAAAGGCGCTGGGCGGGAAGATGCGGGCGGCGTTCCGCCAGGCTACCAGCTCCAGCTCGGCAGGCGAGAGCAGGCTCTGCAGATACCGCAGCTTGGCCCAGCCGGTATCGATCGTCAGATCACAGCCCCATACCAGCCGGTGTACCCCGACCTGGTCCAGGCAGGCTTCGAGCATGCCTCCGTCGACGCCGCTCCCGGAGAGGTCCACGTAGACGTTCGGGATGTTCCGCACCGCGGCCAGGCTGTGGATCCAGTCGCCACCGCCTCCTATGTGGGCCAGGAGAAAGTTGGCGCGGGGGTGACGCAGCGCCAACGCACCCAGCTCGACGGCATCGCTCGCCTCCTGCCCGGGATAATCACGTCGGCGATGTTGCCAGATGTGATGCAGCACCGGCACGCCGCGCTCCTCAGCGACTCGACAAATCGGATCGAGCAGCGGGTCGTCGGCGCGGCGGCTGGCAGCCAGCTTGATGCCAATCATGCCTGCGCCGAGGCAGCGGTCGAGCTCCGCCAGGGCGTGCTGCTGGAAATTGGGATTGACCACCGCATACCCGCGAATGCGGGACTGGTGGGAGCGCTGAAGATTCAGCAGGAAGGTATTGCCGTATTCGATGTCCTCGGGCGAGGGAAAGTAAATGGGTGAGGTCGCTCCCCAGCTCCCGAGTATGGACGCCACGTGCACTGTGATCCCGACACGGTCCCCGGCCCGAAGGCGGCTGGCATTCCGCTCCCGCCAGTCGGTGCGCGGGGATCGGTCGTGTAGAAAGTGAGCGTGGACGTCGATGAGCACTCCGCGCTACTCCTCCTCCTCACCTGAAGTATCCGGCAATCCACCGAGACCGGCTTCCTGCTCGTCGTGCACGGTCAGATCCATGTCAGCGGGCTCTGCGGATTCTTCCTCCAGAACGCCATCCTCATCATCCACGTCGTCGAGACCGTCGATGGTCGGTTTGCGGGGGGACATACCTACCTCCATATGGGAAGCTTTCGAAACCAGTCTACGCCCCCAATCTAGGCAGGTTTTGCCACTGCCGAGAGGGCCTCGCGCAGCTGGGTAATCGTCCCGTCGATCTCGGCAGCACCATGAGCCAGCGACACGAAGTTGTAAGCCGATCGCTTGAAGAGGAGTCCCTGCTGGGCGCATGCGGCCGTCACTGCGCGAGACACCGTTTCGTCGCCGTACTGGAGGAAGCACATCTCAGGAATTCCGCCTACACCTGCGATCAGGTCCGGGTGTTCCTGGTGCAGCTCTTTCAATCCTTGGTGCAGTCGACTGCCGACACGGTGCAGGTGCTCAGTCACCTGAGAGCTCACCATGACCTCGAGGGTTGCCCGCGCCGCCGCCAGCGACACGAACTCGGTTGCCAGGGTGGACGAGATCCAGGTGCGGCTCGCAGCATCCATAACTTCACGACGGCCGCCGACGGCCGAGAGAGGAAATCCATTGGCGAGAGCCTTGCCCATCACGACCAGATCCGGTCTGAGACGGTATCGTTGACTTGCGCCGCCGATGGCAAGCCGGCAGACCGTCTTGATCTCGTCAATCACGAGCAGCGCCCCTGAGTGCGCAGTCTCCTCGCGCAGGACGCTGAGCCACTCCAGCTCCGGCTCGGCCACGATGACCGGCTCGAACACAACCGCGGCGAGCCGGTCTCCCGCCGCACGAATCAATTCCCTGGCGCGCTGTGGCTGGTTGAAGGGGAGTTCTCCGTACAGAGCTCGAGTACTCTGGGGTACCCCGGCGGCGCCCTGGCACCAATCGAGCCAGCCGTGGTATCCGCAGCCGAGCACGTAGTCGCGTCCGGTGACGACCCGCGCAAGCCGGACCGCTGCCGCCATTGCTTCGGCACCGGTTTTGAGGAAGCGCACCTGCTCGATCCACGGCATGAGCCGGCAGATGTCGGCGGCGAGCTCCTCTTCCAGCGTTGGTGCCAGCGGACCCACCACGCCGGCGGAAACCGCCTCGACCGCAGCGCGGGTCACCTCACGGTGTCCATACCCGAGCGCGACCGAGCCGAGGCCCATCAGATAGTCGACGAACTCCCGCCCGGCTTCGTCCCAGACTCGGCAGCCGGACGACCGCGTCATGCGGGACGGCAGCTCGGGGTCATGCACCCCGAAGAGCGTCTCGGGACGTTTGCTGCCAGTGGAGGTGAAACCCGCGATGTATTGGGTCAACTCGCCTCTGCAGGGTTCAGGTAGCTAGCGAAACTCCAGCCGGCCCAGCCGGGCCGGGTCCTGCCGGTCTCCCCGCAGCCAGACCCACCCGCCGCCGCCGCTCCACACCAGCTGGCCGGCACGTCGCGTGCGTTCGGGCAGCATCTGGTTGATCAGCAGGTCGAAACCAAGCTCCTCGCCGGGACGATACCGATCCCATCCAGCTGGTTGGATACCGACCGTGACGGCGTATCCCGTTTCGCTTGCCTGCCAGCTCCCGCTCACGCTGTCTCCTTCGGTCGCCGTGCCAGTTGCAGGTCGGGTGATAAGATCGCCACTGACGCTTGGAACTATCAGGAACCCGTGCACTGTCTCTTCGCCGGGGAGCTGAAGGTATACCTGGATCCCGTCTCCATGGATTTCATCGGGCTCATTATCGAGCCGGAGGGGCGCGGTATTCGGGTCTCGGGGAAACACCTCCGGCTTGGTGACCTCTACAGCGAGGTACAGGCCTTCATCGTTCCAGTTGACGTAGGCTCGGGCCGAAAACTCCTCAGGGCCGGCGTAAGGCTCTTCGCTCCTCCGATACTGATCTTCATGGTCCAGCTCCAGCGGGTCGCCCGTGTCGAAGCCACCCAGGGTCCCATCCAGCATCGGAGCATCTACAACCTGCAGCGCAATGCCTCGCGCCACGCTTGGGCGGTTGGTTTGCACCAGAGGCTCGAAAGGAGCGGCATGTCGCTGCGCCCCGGTCAACTGTACCGTGGAGCTGCCGGTCCGAATCTCCCAGCCTTCGACCGTAGGTGTGTGATGCTCGACCCCGTTCATGGTCTGCACCTCCACTGCGGTGCCGGCAGACCGAAGCCCAGTCACCCCCTGCCGACGCTGGCTGGAGTCCAGCACCGATATTACACGAAGCTTCCGTCCCTCACCTCGCACTATGTAGAACGTCCGCAGGCCGGGAACATGTGGGGGACCAGGAGCCCGCGCCCGAATCAGGTAACCGTCGAAGAGGAGGTGAATCGCCAGCGTTGCACCTCGGCTGGAAGACCGTAGTACGAAAGTCCCGTCAGCTGCCGGCACGAACCGCTCCGGTTCCCTGACGAACTCCTCGGCCGGCAGCTCAGCCGGGAACCAGGTACCGGGATTTTCTACCTCGCTTTCTCCGCTGAGATGAAACGGCAGATCCAGAACGTGGTCTTCGGCATCAGACAGCTCAAGGATGTCGAGCACGTATCGGGGCCCGGCAACTACCGTGCGGGAAAGGTTCTGAAAGCGACCTCGTACCCACGCCCAGCCTTCCTTCTGATCGAAGTTGTCGCAGACCGCGTCGGCGAGCGGCTGGGAAACACCGTCCAGGCGTGGCGCGTTATGCGCCAGGGTTGAGCGATACCAGAACAGGTCACGAGCCACATACGAGCCGGTGCCGAAATCGGGCAGCCAGTACTGGCCATCCGCATGCAGCGTGAGATTCAGCCGGTCGGGATGGCCATGCCCGCCGCCGTGATTACCGCACTCCACACTCACATAACGGCTGCCGTCTCGGAGCAACGCAAGCCCCTGGCTCTCCATGAAAGTGCCCGCCGGCGCCCACGGAGGGCAGTCCTGGGGCAGCGCCGGCACCATCTCCAGCAATGCCCACCAGGATAGATCACTTCGGGTCCGCGTAGCCGGAAGCTGCCTGTCACCCGCCTCGTGCAGATAGGAATCAAAAGTCTGCGCAGAAGGAGCCGGCGTGACATAGAGCTCCTGGAGCCAACTCCATAGCTCCGCTGGAGCATTCTCCGATCGACTGAGCCGGGCCAGACCGACCTCCCACAACTCCAGGTACATCGGTTGTGCCAGCGATACACCAAAGCGCGAATCCTTGCGGGCAGGGAAAGTTCTGTCCGGCAGCGCGGTCAAGGCGGGCGCACGAAGTGCCGCCGCGAGCTGCATCTGGAGACGTG
>DASPKB010000473.1:0-3432 GCA_035628315.1 Gemmatimonadales bacterium
CGACGCCTCCGGCACAGGCGGTGGGCCCGCCAAGGCCAACGTGACGTTCAAGGAGACCGGTATCCGGCTCACCGTCACCCCGCACGTCACCGCCAACCGGCAGATTGCCATGGAGCTCCACACCGAGCGCTCGGCGCTTCAGCCGGTGGCGCAGACCGACCTGGGCTACGTATTCCAGACCCAGCGGGCTGACAACCAGCTCCTGGTCAACGATGGCGAGACCGCGGTTATCGGCGGTTTGACCGTCACTGAAGTGAAGACCGGACGGACGGGGATTCCGCTGCTGTCCGGCCTGCCCATCATCGGCAAGCTGTTCAGCTTCAGCCGCAGCGAGGAAAACCGGCGCGACCTCATCATCCTGGTGACGCCGCGGATCATCGACGATGGCCATACGCCCGCTGAGTAACCTGCGGCAGGCACCCTGGTTGAACCCGACGAGCCCGGCGCACGCGCCGGGCTCGTTCGTTAGAATGAGGGGTCAACCAAACCTCTCCAAAGCGGAAGCTGGGGCAATGCTTCGATTCACCACCGCGGGCGAATCGCACGGAAAGGCGCTGGTCGCCATCGTCGAGGGTCTGCCCGCCGGCCTGCCGGTCACCGCCGAATGGGTCGACCGCGAGCTCGCCCGCCGGATGCAGGGCTACGGCCGGGGCGCCCGCATGAAGATCGAGCGCGACCGGATCGAGTGGCTCTCCGGCGTCCGCGCCGGCGAGACCCTCGGCTCGCCGGTCGCCATGCTGATCCCCAACCGCGACTGGAGCAACTGGGAGGACGTGATGGCGTACGAAGCCGTCGAGACCCCCGGAGAGCTGCGCCGCCGGAGGGTCAGCCGCCCGCGCCCCGGCCACGCCGACCTCGCCGGAGTGCTCAAGTACGACCGCCTCGACGCGAGAGACATCTTGGAGCGGGCGAGCGCCCGGGAGACCACCGCGCGAGTGGCGGCGGGCGCTCTCGCCAAGCGGCTGCTCCACGAATTCAACGTGGAGATCGGGAGCCACGTGGTTTCGCTCGGTGGAATTCAGGTGCCCCGGGCCGCTCTCCCATCGCCGCTCAATGAGGCGGCCGACCAGTCGGAGATCCGGGTGCTGGACCGGTCCGCCGAAGCCGAGATCATCCGTCGCATCGATGCGGCCAAGCAGGCGGGGGACACGCTCGGCGGAGAGGTCGAGGTGGTCGCCCGCGGCCTCGTTGTCGGATTGGGCAGCCACGTGAGCTGGGACCGGAAGCTGGATGGCCGGCTGGCGGGCATGCTGATGTCCATCCCTGCGGTCAAGGCGGTGGAGATCGGAATGGGTTTCGAGGCGGCGCGGCGGCCGGGGTCGGACGTGCATGATCCGATTGAACGGGCCGAAGAGCCCGGCCCTCACGGGCCGGGTTTAGATCCCGGCCCTCATGGGCGGGGGGACCCAAGAGGTGGGTTCCGGAGGCCCACCAATAACGCGGGCGGGCTGGAGGGGGGGATCACCACCGGGGAACCGCTCGTTGTTAAGGTAGGGATGAAGCCGATCTCCACCCTGATGTCCCCTCTCCCAACGGTGGATCTCGCATCAGGGCAGCCGGCCAAGGCGGTGAGCGAACGCTCCGACATCACCGCGGTGCCGGCGATGGGAGTCATCGCCGAAGCGCTGGTGGCGCTGGTGCTGGCCGACGCGATGCTGGAGAAGTTCGGCGGCGATTCGATGGCCGAAATGCGGCGCAATTATGACGGGTACGTTGCCGCTCTGGGCGCGCGCTGGATTCGGTCGCGCGGCGTGGAGACCCGCTGATGCCGCGGCACATCGTGCTGGTGGGCCTGCCCGGTTCGGGCAAGAGCACGGTGGGCAAGCTGGTCGCCGAGGCGCTCGGCGCCAAGGTCATCGACGTGGACGGGCTGCTGGAACGCTCCATGGGGATGCCCATCGTGCAGATCTTCGGGATGGTAGGCGAAGCCAAGTTCCGGGAGATGGAGCGGGACGCGGTGAAGGCCGCGCAGGGCGGTGATCCCTGCGTGATCGTGCCGGGCGGTGGCTGGGCGGCACAGCCCGGGCAAATGGAAGGGGCCATGGGGAGCTGTCTCCTGGTGTACCTCAAGTGCCGGGCGGACACGGCCACGAAGCGGACCGCGCAGGGCGAGGCCCGTCCTTTGCTTGCCGGACCAGATCCGGGGCAGCGGATGCGCACGCTGCTGGAAGAGCGGGAGCCGTTCTACCGCCTGGCCCACCACGAGGTGAACGCTGAAAACGCTGCGGCCGAGGCGGTTGCGGCCGAAGTGACGGGGCTGGCCCGGCAGCACGCAGGATGGCTTTCCCGGTAGCGAGCGACCCATCAGCGCATAGCGCACAGCGCATAGTCAACTTGCATTTGGCCCGGAGGTGCGGGTTTCTTGCTACCGCCGGATTGATCCTAAGATGACCGGGGTACTTACACTGGAATCATGGCGACCATAGAAAGACGGACGGGTAAAACGGGCAGGAAGGGCAAGGCAGGACGGAGGGCCCCGGAGCGGAGCACGAGACCCGCGAAGGCCTCTCGCCCGGCTGAGCCGGCTCGCGCCGGGAAGGTGAGTCGCGCCAAGAAGAACGGCGCCCCCACCCGCATGCGGGACGGCCGTCCCGCGCTCGTCATCGTCGAGTCGCCTACCAAGGCCAAGACCATCGGCAAGTACCTCGGCTCCGGCTACGACGTCAAAGCCACGGTCGGCCACCTGCGCGACCTGCCCACCCGCGAGCTGGGTGTGGACGTGGACAATGGGTTCGAGCCCAAGTACGTCACCATCAAAGGAAAGACCAAGACGCTCACCGAGCTGAAGAAGGCGGCCAAGGGAGCGTCGGCCATCTACCTCGCCACCGACCCCGACCGGGAAGGCGAGGCCATCGCCTGGCACGTCGCCGATCAGCTGAAGGCCGGGCTGCCCAAGTCGGTCCGCACTCACCGTATCCTCTTTCACGAGATCACCAAGGCCGCCATTCAGGAGGCCCTCCGCGATCCGGGTGAGATCGACGATCGCAAGGTGGACGCCCAGCAGGCGCGCCGGATCCTCGACCGGCTGGTGGGCTACAAGGCGAGCCCGATCCTCTGGCACAGCATCAAGACCGGCCTGTCCACCGGACGGGTCCAGACCGTGGCGCTCCGGCTGATTGTCGAGCGGGAACGGGAGATCCGCGCCTTCAAGCCCGAGGAGTACTGGTCCATCGAGGCGCTCTGTGCAAAGGATGACCAGACCTTCGAGGCGGCGCTCACCAAGGTCGGCGGCCACAAGCCCCAGATCGGCAACGAAGCCGATGCCCGCGCCATTGTCGACGCGGTGCGGCCCCGTCCGTTCGTCGTCACCAAGGTCGAGAAGCGAAACCGGAGGAAGAACCCGGGCGCTCCGTTCACCACCAGCACCCTGCAGCAGGAGGCGGCCAAGAAACTGGGCTTCTCCTCCCGCCGTACCATGCGGGCGGCGCAGGA
>DASPKB010000474.1:0-3379 GCA_035628315.1 Gemmatimonadales bacterium
GGGGCGGCGCCCATACCGGTCGGACATGCGGCCCCAGAGGGGAGCGGCCACCAACTGGGCGACCGAGAACGCGGCGATGAGGTACCCCACGGTTTCCGCTGATGCATTCAGCTTCAGGGCGTAGAACGGCAGGAGCGGTAGGACGATCATGAACCCGATCATGTCCACGAAGTTCACCGCGATGAGCACCGCGAGACGGCGGAACTGGTTCATCCGGAGCTGCCCCGGTCCGCGCCCACTGCAAACACGGCGGCGCTCACAACCATCAACACCACACCGTAGGCAGCGGCGACGCCAACGTCGGATTGCCGCAGGCTGGACAGGATCTCCAGCGAGATGGGACGGGTATCGTAGGTATACAGCATGATCGAGGTGACGAAGTCACCGAACGCAGTCACGAACGCCAGGCTCGCTCCCGCCAGCAGCGCGGGGCGGAGAAGCGGCAGAGTAATGCGGCGCAGGGTTCGTCCCTTCCCTGCCCCGAGGGTTGCCGCCGCCTCATCCAGTGAGGGATCGAGTGCGCGAAGCCCTGCTGTAACTGCGCGGCTGGTAATCGGCAGGTTCCGAACCAGATACGCGAGGGGAAGGATCCACAGGGTTCCCACCAGAATTACTCGTCCGGCGAGCGGCGCGTGCACACTGAACGCGGTGGCGAGTGCAATCGCGAATACGGTGCCGGGGACCGCCCAGGGGAGCGCCAGGAGACCCTGTATGACGCCTCCGCCCCGCGTCCGGCGACGCACCGTCAGCACGGCTGCTGCCAGTGCGATCAGCACAGCAGCGAGTGTTGCGGCGGAGGCGAGCCAGATGCTGTTGAGCAGCGGCCGAGCCCGGACCGGATCGTCGATCAGGGTCAGATAGTTGCGCCAGGTGTAGGCCGGTGGCAGCGGCTCGGTGGTCCAGGTGCCGACGGGAACAAAGGAAACCAGCAGCAGCGTCAGATGCGGCAGCAGCAGGAGGAGAGCCAGCACCCATCCGAGCGCTCCCACCAGGGCTCGAACTCCAGGACGGCGAATGCGCACGAGCGCCGGGGGCACTCCTTTGCGTCCGCCGGCCGGATTTTCGGCAACCCGAGCACCGCGCAGGAGAACCAGTGCGACCAGAGCAACGAGCGTGAGCGACGCAGTTTCAATCATCGCAAGCTGGTCATCACCGTTGAGCCGCGTCGCTACGATCTGAGTGGTCATGACCCGGAACCCGCCGCCGAATATGTACGGCGCGCTGAACGAGGCGAGGGAAGTCATGAAGGTCAGCAGGGCTCCGCCGGCCAGTGCGGGATAGAGCAGCGGAAGCACCACCCGGTGCAACGTTCGCCACCGCCCGGCTCCCAGGCTGGCGGCCGCCTCAAAGACTGCGCCGTCGAGCGAGGCGAGCCCGGTGCGGGTGAAGAGATAGAAGTACACGTACATCGAATATGCGTGAACCAGCAGGATGGCCCCCGCGCCCTGGAGCCGCCACGGCGCTTCCTCCAGCCGAAGCACCCACTGCACCAGCAGCGACGCAAATCCGCTCTCACCGTAGAGGAAGAGAAACGCGATGACCCCGACCAGTGGCGGAAGCACGGCCGGTAGCGCCACCAGCGCACCGAGCACTTTCCTCCCGGGGAAATCGTAGCGCCAGAACAGGAATGCGAGAGGAACGCCAATGCCGGCCGCGAGTACTACGGTGGCGATCGAGATCCAGAGACTGCCCCAGAGGGCCTGACCTTCGTTGCGCCTGGTGAAGAACAGGCGCAGGTACTCCAGGGTCCATCCCCCGGCATCACGGAATCCCTCCACCAATACGAGCAGAAGCGGGTAGACCACGAGCCAAAGCAGAAAGAGCAGAAGCACGCCACCTGCAAGGCCGTAGCTCCGGAATTTCACTGCCCGTCTCGAGGGAAGAGGTGCATTCCGCCGCCGGCCCTCCGGCTGGGCATGATGCCCACACGGTCCCCCGCGGATACGGAGCGCGGAGGACCGCTCACCTCGAGGGAGCTGCCGCCCTCGGTGACTACGGTGAAGAGACTGGCCGAGCCGGTGAATCGGCGAGCCGTCACCTGGCCGACCAGCGCGCCGGGCCCGGGCTGCAGGAGACGCAGGGCCTCGGGGCGTACTACCAGGCGAGCGGGACCAGTTGGCAACTTGGGATCGCTCACCTCAGTCAGGTCCCACTCGACCCCTTCCACCGAGATCCTGGTCCCGCGCTCGCCGGGGCCAAGCACCGTGACCGGTATGCTGCTCGACCGCCCCACGAAGTCGACCACGAAATTGTTAGCCGGCATGGCATAGAGATCCTCCGGCGTACCCACCTGCTCCAGGCGGCCGGAGCGGAGAACGGCAACCCGGTCGCCCAGATCGAATGCCTCGTCCTGTTCGTGAGTCACGAAGACGGTGGTGATGCCGACCCGCCGGATCAGCTCGCGGATCTCTCGGCGGGTGCGCTCACGAAGCGCGGGGTCGAGATTGGAGAGCGGCTCATCGAGCAGCAGCACCCGCGGCTCCGGAGCGAGCGCACGCGCGAGCGCCACCCGCTGCTGCTGTCCTCCGGACAACTGCCCGATGCGCCGGCGCTCGAATCCCGACAGATCCACCAGCTCGAGGGCTCGACCTACTCGACGCGCGAGATCGTCGCCCCGAACGCCGAGCGATTCCAGCCCGAATGCGACATTCTGTCCCACATCGAGGTGAGGAAAGAGAGCATAATGCTGGAATACCATTCCGAATCGGCGGGCGACCGGCTCGACGCGGGTGACATCATCCTGTTCCACCAGCACCCGCCCTGTATCAGGCACCTCGAAGCCTGCGAGAAGCCGCAGCGTGGTGGTCTTCCCGCTGCCGCTCGGCCCGAGTAAGGCGAGGATCTCACCCCGGTCCAGGGAGAGCGACAGGTGTTCGACGGCCACGGTAGAGTCAAAGCGCTTAGTGAGGTCTTCCAGCCGAAGGAAGCTCACCTGCCGCGCTTTCCAGTTCCGCGGACATGCTGGTCCCAGTAACTCATCCAGCCCGGTCCCTCTCGCGACAACAGGTCCCAGTCCATGTCAGCCACTACCATCTCCCGCTCGACTTCCGCCACCCACGACGGTACCGAGTCGGTGGGCAGGTCGGTGCGGGCGGGCAGCCGGAAGACGTGGCGGGCAGCCAAAAGCTGCGCGGGCTCGCTTCCGACATAGTCGATGAAAGCGAGCGCCGCGTCGGGATGCTTGCTGCCGCGGACCAGAGCGATAGCGTCCTCGATGACAACGGTCCCGCTTCGGGGGAACACGTAACCCAGCGGCATGCCCTTGTTCTGGCTGATGAGAATGTCCTGCAGATCCCACAGGCTCACGAGCCCTTCCTGCCGAGCGAGCTTCTCGTAGAGCAGAGCCGGATTGATGGTGTAAGTCTTGGTCTGCCCGTCG